>JAAZHF010000376.1 GCA_012510865.1 Gammaproteobacteria bacterium | reverse complement strand
GGCCCAGGGTGATGGTCAGGGCCTCGACGGGGCTCCAGTTGTCCTCGGCGAACAGCGACCACATCCGATGCTCCTGCACGGTGCCGCCGCCTTCGCCGCCGCCTTCCATGCCGAACACGCCGTCCTCGAGCTCGCCGTCGACCAGCTGGCCGCCGACGATGAAGTGGTGGCGTGCACCGACCGCGAAGGCGAGCTTGGCGTCGAGCGTGTACTGGCTGCTCTCCATGGTCCGCTTCGGGCGGGGCAGGAACGTGTCCTCGACCAGCTGGCGGCGCTCTGCGCGCGTCAGCCCGGCGTAGGGGCCGTCGGCGCAGGTGGCCGCGTTGCCGCAGTACATGTCCTGGTGGAGAAGGCGTTCGGCCACCGTGAAGGGCAGCGTACGGCCGTGGTTGGCGGTCTCGATGTGCGCCAACGACACGAAGCCGTCGCCCCAGTCCCACTGGCCCTCGTAGGCCACCGACCACTGGTCGCGGGTGCCGCGCTGCTCGGCGGCGTCGCCCACGCGCGGCGCAGCGCGCCACAGGCCCTCGATGCCGTCGACCGTGCCCAGCGGATAGGTCTCGGTGCCCAGGTTGTTGACGTACGGGGTGTTGTCGTATTCCTGCTCCGAGCGATCGTAATCGAACACCAGGCTCTGGAATCCGCCGGGCGTCCAGCTCAGGGTCACGCCGGCGGACCGGTTGGTGTTGTCCACGGTCTTGCCGCCGCCGCCGAAGCCCAGCGAGCGCTCGAACGCGGTGCCGTCGGGCGCGGTGATGACCTCGTACTCCGGGGTCGACGCGTCGCGCTCGTACCAGGAGCCGCGCACGCCCAGGCCGAGCACGTCCTCGACCAGCGGGCCCATGACCGCGAAGTCGAGCGTGCTGTCGGTTCCGAAGTCGTCGTTCTCCTGGAAGTTTCGCGAGACCGTCGCGGAGCCGCGCCAGCGGTTGCTGACCTTGCGGGTGATGATGTTGATCACGCCGCCGAGCGCGTCGGCGCCGTACAGCGTGGAGGCCGGCCCGCGGATCACTTCGATGCGCTCGATCATGTCCAGCGGCGGGACGTGGTTGAACTGGTTGCCGCCGAAGTTGTTCGGATAGATGTCGCCGTGGTTGTTCTGGCGCTTGCCGTCGATCAGGACCAGGGTGTAGTCCGGGCCCATGCCGCGCATGCTGATGGTCTTCTGGCCGGTCTTGTCCGAGGTCTCGCCCACGTCCACGCCTTCGAGGTCGCGCACCGCGTCGATCAGCGTGACGTAGGGTCGCTTCACCAGCTCCTCGCGCGTGATCACGCTGATGCTGGCCGGCGCGTCGGTGATCTTCTGCTCGAAGCCCGCCGCGGTCACCACGATGGCGTCGAAATCGGTCGCGTCGCCGGCGCCGTCGGGCTGCACGGGCTGCGCCGTGGCCTGCGACACGGGCAGCAGGGCCGCCATTGCCACGAAGAGGAGGGTGCGCGCACGGCCGCCGTCGGCGCGGATTGCAGGGTTCGACATCGGGGAATGGCTCCGGAACGTGTGCATGGGAAAGGAAGTGCCCACGTCGCTGGCGGCTGCTGGACGCGTTGAACGGCTGCCTGATCCCCTGGATCCCCGGGCAGCCGTTCAGATCCGCACCATGTTAATGAGAACCATTCACATGCGCAACGGGAATCATTCCCGTTCTTGCACTGCCGGTCGGGTCCTCAGTCGCGGTCGTCCCGGGTCCAGACCCCGTCGTTGTCGCGCTTGACCGGGAACTTCGCCACCGGCTCGTAGGCCGGGGCGCAGAGCGCGCGGCCGTCGCGGACGTCGAACTTCGCGCCGTGCAGCACGCATTCGATCGTGCCTTCGGCGGGGTCCAGCGTGCCTGCCGACAGCTCGAAGTCCTCGTGGCTGCAGGTGTCCTCGAGTGCATACAGCTCGCCGTCCAGGTTCATCACCAGGATCGGCGTGCCGGTGACCTCGTCGAAGGTCGTGCGCATCTCGCCGGGCAGCAGCTCGCTGCTGGCGCAGACGAAGGTCCAGGTCACGTCCAAAGCGGCTTCTCCAGCACCTCGAAGCGGAGGTCGTCGCGTCGCGGCGAGCCGAAGCGGGCGTCGCCGTAGGGAAAGGGCCGGTGTTCGCCGGTGCGGCGGTAGCCCAGCCGTTCGTACCAGGCGATCAGTTCCGTCCGCTGTTCGATCACCGTCATGCACATGCGCGGCAGCCGCCAGTCGTCGCGGGCGATGCGCTCGCACTCGGCGACGACCGCGCGGCCGATGCCGCCGCCCTGCCGGGTGGGCTCGACCGCGAACATGCCGAAGTAGCCCTGGCCGCCGTCGTCGGCGACGTGCGCGCAGGCCAGCAGCGCATCGCCGCGCAGGCCGAGGACGATGCGGCTGCGCGGGCGGGCGATGTCGGCGCGCAGCACCCCGGGGTCGATCCGCTCGCCGTCGAGCAGGTCGGCCTCGGTGGTCCAGCCCTGGCGGCTCGCGTCGCCGCGGTAGGCGCGCGTGACCAGCTGCACCACGGCGTCGATGTCGGCCTCGGTGGCGAGGCGGAAGTGCAGCGGATCCATGGCGTGATTCTGCCGCGCGCAGGCGGCCCTAGGCCAGCAGCCGGCGGACCTTGCGCAGCGCGGCCACGAAGGCGTCGATTTCCTCGTGGGTGTTGTAGAAGGCCAGCGACGCGCGGCAGGTGGCCGACACGCCGAGCCATTCCAGAAGCGGGTGCGCGCAGTGCTGGCCCGAGCGCACCGCCATGCCCTCCAGGTCGAGCAGGGTGGCGAGGTCGTGCGAATGCACGCCGTCGATCGCGAACGACACCACCGCCGCCTTGCCCGGCGCGGTGCCGAACACGCGCAGGCCGTCGACCTTCGCGAACTCCTCGGCGAGGTGCGCCAGCAGGGCCTGCTCGCGGGCCTCGACCCGGTCCATGCCCAGCGCCGAGAGATAGTCCACCGCCGCGCCGAGGCCGACGAAGCCGGCGATGTTCGGGGTGCCGGCCTCGAACTTCCGCGGCGGGTCGTTGAACACCGTCCCGCCGTCCAGGCGCACCTCGCGGATCATCTCGCCGCCGCCGATGAAGGGCGGCATGCCGTCGAGGTGGCCGCGGCGGGCCCAGAGCGCCCCGGTGCCGGTCGGTCCGCACATCTTGTGGCCGGTGAGCGCGTAGAAATCGCAGCCGATGCCGGCCACGTCGACCGGCCGGTGCGGCAGCGCCTGCGAGCCGTCGACCACGGTGACGATGCCGCGGCGGCGCGCTTCGCGGCAGATGTCGGCCACCGGATTGACCGTGCCGAGCACGTTGCTGACGTGGGCGACCGCGAGCAGCTTCACGTCGCCGGCGATCTTCGCCCGCAGCATGTCCAGGTCCAGGCTGCCGTCGGGCAGCAGCTCGACCACGTCGATGCGCGCGCCGGTCCGCTGTGCGACCAGCTGCCAGGGCACGATGTTGGCGTGGTGCTCCATGCGCGTGAGCAGGATCACGTCGCCGGACCCCAGGCGCGGCAGCGCCCACGAGTACGCCACGAGGTTGATCGCGAAGGTGGTGCCGCTGGTGAGCACCAGGTCGTCCGGGCGGGCGTTGATGAAGCCGGCCAGCTTCGCGCGTGCGTCCTCGTAGGCCTCGGTGGCCTCGCTCCCGAGCTGGTGCACGGCGCGGCTGACGTTGGCGTTGTGGCGGCGGTAGAAACCGTCCACGGCGTCGATCACCGCGGCCGGCTTCTGGCTGGTGTTCGCGGAGTCGAAGTAGACCAGCGGCTTGCCATGGACCTCGCGCCCAAGCAGCGGGAAGTCGCCGCGGACCCTGGACCAGTCCACACCGGGGCCCGGCTGCCCTTCCGCCGCCCGGGGCGGGAGGCCCGGATCGCGGCGCGTCGCGCCGGGCCCGCTCATGCCAGCGCCTGCGCCGCGATCGCGCGATCGAGCCAGGCCTCCAGCCGCTCGCGGATCGCCGGCGTCTGGACCACGGACACCAGCGGATCGCGCACGAAGGCGGCGGTCAGAAGGGCGCGGGCCTCCGGCTCGGGCAGGCCGCGCGTGCGCAGGTAGAACATCGCCTCGGCGTCGAGCTGGCCGACCGTGGCGCCGTGCGCGGCGGTGACCTCGTCGGCGTGGATCACCAGCACCGGCTGGGTGTCGATCTCGGCGGTGTCGGACAGCAGCAGGTTCTTGTTCGACAGCCGGGCGTCGGTGCCGTCCGCGCCGGCGCGGATCTCGATGCCGCCGTGGAACACCGCGCGGCCGCGGCCCGCGGCCATGCCGCGCCAGCCGAGCTCGCAGCGGGTATCGCGGGCGATGTGGTCGATCCCGAGGCGGGTGTCGAGGTGGCGGCGGCCGGAGGCCAGCATCACTCCATTGGCGACCAGGTCCGCGCGTTCGCCCTCGAGGCGCACGTTGAGCTCGTGCCGCGACAGCGCAGCGCCGAGTTCGAGGTCCAGGCGGCGATAGCTCGACTCGCGCGCGAGCACGGCGTCGGTGCGGGTGATCAGCGTGGCGCGGTCGGATTCGTCCTGCACGCGCGCGTGCCGCAGCGAGGCGTTCGCCGCGACGTGCACGTGGGCGATCGCATTGCCGAGGTGCGCGTGGTCGCCGCCGGCGACGTGGTGTTCGATGACCGTGGCCGATGCGCCGCGGCGAAGTTCGATCAGGTGGCGCGAATGCCAGGCGAGGTCGCCTTCCGCCGGCAGGCCGACGAAGACCAGGTGCACCGGGGCCTCGACCGCCACGCCCTCGGCAACCCGCAGCACCGCGCCGTCGTCGGCCAGCGCGGCGTTGAGCCGTGCGAACACCTCGTCGGCGCGCTCGTAGCTGCGGCCCAGCACGTTGCCCTCGCGCGGGTCGTCGCTGGCCAGGGCTTCGGCCATCGTCAGCAGGCGCACGCCGTCCGGCAGCCCGGAGAGGTCGGACAGCCCGGCGTCGAAGCGGCCGTTGGCGAAGACCAGGCGCGGCGCCGGGATGCCGGCGACGAGCGCGGGGTCCACGGCCGCGTGCGGCAGCGCCGCCGGCGAGAAGCTGCGGCGCTCGAGCTGGCGCAGCGAGGTGTACTTCCAGGCCTCGCTGCGCGCGTGCGGCAGGCCGTCGCGCAGCGCGGCGTCGAGCGCGGCGCGCCGTGCGCCCTCGCCGCTGAATCCCGTTGCCAGCGATTCGAGCAGGGTCGCCATCACGCCACCGCCTCGGGCACCTTGCGTTCGCGCAGCCATTCGTAGCCCTGGGCCTCGAGCTGCAGCGCAAGCTCCGGGCCTCCGGATTCGACGATGCGGCCGTCGGCCAGCACGTGCACGAAATCGGGCTTGATGTACTCGAGCAGGCGCTGGTAGTGGGTGATCACCAGGAAGGCGCGCTTGGGCGAACGCAGCGCGTTGACCCCGTCCGCGACCTGGCGCAGGGCGTCGATGTCGAGTCCGGAGTCGGTCTCGTCCAGGATCGCCAGCTTCGGCTCCAGCACCGCCATCTGGAAGATCTCGTTGCGCTTCTTCTCGCCGCCCGAGAAGCCCTCGTTGACGCCGCGGTGCAGCAGCTTGTCGTCCAGGTGCAGCACGCCCAGCTTCTCGCGCACCAGCTTCAGGAACTGCATGGAGTCGAGCTCGTCCTCGCCGCGCGCCTTGCGCTGGGCGTTGAGCGCGCTGCGCAGGAAATAGGTGTTGTTCACGCCGGGGATCTCGACCGGGTACTGGAAGGCGAGGAAGACGCCGGCGGCGGCGCGCTCCTCCGGGTCCAGCGCCAGCAGGTCGGCGCCCTCGAACTCGACCGAGCCCGCGGTCACGTCGTAGCCGTCGCGACAGGCGACGATGTTGACCAGGGTGGACTTGCCGGCCCCGTTGGGACCCATGATGGCGTGCACCTCGCCGGGCTTCACCTCCAGCGAGAGGCCCTTCAGGATTTCACGGTCGCCGCCGACGGTGGCGTGCAGGTTGTCGATCTTCAGCATTTCGTTCTCTCGTGTCTGGGACGACCGGCCAGCCAGCCGGACCTCCCGATTCCTGTAGGAGCAGCTACAGCTGCGACCCGCCCTCGCGGCAGCCGCATCCGCGACCGCGCGGTCTCAGCCCACCGAGCCCTCGAGGCGCACTTCCAGCGACTTCTTCGCCTCCACCGCGAACTCCATCGGCAATTCGAGGAAGACCTGCTTTCAGAAGCCGTCCACGATCAGGCTGACCGCGTCCTCCTCGCCCAGCCCGCGGCTGCGGCAGTAGAACAGCTGGTCGTCGCTGATCTTCGAGGTGGTGGCCTCGTGCTCGACGGTGGCGCCCGGGTTCTTCACCTCGATGTAGGGGAAGGTGTGGGCGCCGCACTCCTTGCCGATCAGCAGCGAATCGCACTGGGTGTAGTTGCGCGCGCCCTCGGCCTTCGGGCCCACCTTCACCAGCCCGCGGTAGGTGTTCTGGCCGCGGCCGGCGCTGATGCCCTTGCTGATGATCTTCGACTTGGTGCGCTTGCCGAGGTGGATCATCTTGGTGCCGGTGTCGGCCTGCTGGCGGTGGTGGGTGAGCGCCACCGAGTGGAACTCGCCCGACGAGTCGTCGCCCAGCAGCACGCAGCTCGGGTACTTCCAGGTGATCGCGGAGCCGGTCTCGACCTGGGTCCAGACCACCTTGCTGCGGGCGCCGCGGCACTCCGCGCGCTTGGTCACGAAGTTGTAGATGCCGCCGACGCCGTTCTCGTCGCCGGGGTACCAGTTCTGCACCGTGGAGTACTTGATCTCGGCGTCGTCCAGCGCCACCAGCTCGACCACCGCAGCGTGCAGCTGGTTCTCGTCGCGCATCGGCGCGGTGCAGCCCTCGAGGTAGCTCACGTGCGAGCGCTCCTCGGCGATGATCAGGGTGCGCTCGAACTGGCCGGTGTGGCCGGCGTTGATGCGGAAATAGGTGCTGAGCTCCATCGGGCAGCGCACGCCCTTGGGAATGAACACGAACGAGCCGTCGGAGAACACCGCCGAGTTCAGCGCCGCGAAGTAGTTGTCGCCTGCCGGCACCACGGTGCCGAGGTACTTCCGCACCAGCTCCGGGTGGTCCTTGATGGCCTCGGACATCGAGCAGAAGATCACGCCCTTCTCGGCAAGCTCCTTGCGGAACGTGGTGGCGACCGAGACCGAGTCGAACACCGCGTCGACGGCCACGCCGGCGAGCTTCGCGCGCTCGTGCAGCGGCACGCCGAGCTTGTCGTAGGTATCGAGGAGCTCCTGCGGCACCTCGTCGAGCGAGGCGTACTTCGGGCCCTTGGGCGCGGAGTAGTAGCTGATCGCCTGGAAATCGATCGGCGCGATCTTCAGCCTGGCCCAGTGCGGCACCGGCATGGTCAGCCAGTGGCGGTAGGCCGCGAGCCGCCATTCGGTCATCCAACCGGGCTCTTCCTTGATCGCGGAGAGCTTGCGGATGACGTCCTCGTCGAGGCCCGGCGGGAGCGATTCCGACTCGATGTCGGTCACGAAGCCGGCGTCGTAGCGGCGGCCGAGCTGCTCGTGGATCTCGCGGTTGGCGATGGGTTCGGTGGGTGCTTCGATCTGGGTGGCCATGGTGGGCTGCCTGGTGTTCAAACGTTGGCGAGCCGGGCGGGGATGCGTCGCGACGCATCCGGGCCGGGCCCGGAAGGGGGGTTGGAAGGCGCGTCGAGCATCTGCGCCAGGCTGACGCCGCGCAGGGCGTCGGCGACGATGTCGTTGATCCGGCGCCAGTTGGCGCGCGCGCCGCACTGGCTGGCGATGCCGCAGCTGGTGTCGTCGAGGCTGCACTCGGTCATCGCCAGCGGGCCTTCCATGGCCTCGACGATCGAGATCAGGCTGATCTGGCCGGCGGGGCGCGACAGGCGGTAGCCGCCGTGCGCGCCGCGGAAGGCTTCCAGGAGGCCCGCCTGGGCCAGCGGCTTCAGCACCTTGCTGACCGTGGGCGTCTCCAGGCCCGCGCGCTCCGCGAGCTCGGCCGCGCTCAGGACACGCTCCGGCTCCGCGGCAAGCACGGTCAGCACCACGGTGGCGTAGTCGGTGAGGCGGGTGACGCGGAGCATCGGCGAGTGGGGTCCTTCAATCAGGACCGAAATTGTACGCTTTGCAGGGCCGTCGACCAAGCCCCGCCGCGGATCACTCCGTTGCCTGCTCCCCGGGCAGGACCATCGCCAGGTAGGGCGGCGGAGGCGCTTCGCCCGGGGCAAGCCACGCCGGCGCCGGCGTCCCGGCCGGCCCGAGCGAGCGGATGAACCGGTAGAGCGCGCGGCGGTCGTCGTCCTGCATCGCCCGCAGCGCGAAGTCGGGCATCAGCGGCCGGGTGCGCAGGGTCGCGCTGTAGGCCATCCACTCGTCCTCGTCGAACTCCTGCAGGCGCAGGCGGAGGTTGGTCGGATAGGTCGTGCCCCACGGGCCGCTGAAGCCTTCGCGCGACCCGAGCAGCCACTGTTCCTGCGGCAGTTCGCCGCCGGCCCGGGCATAGCCCTCGGTATGGCAGTCGTTGCAGCCGGCGATCCGGACCAGGTACTCGCCGCGCGCGAGGAGCGCTTCGTCGTCCAGGGCCGCGGGTGCGATGGACGCGGCCGCACCGGCCGCAGGCGCCAGGGTCGACACGGTCGGGGGCGGGGCGTCGGCGGCGCAGGCGGCGACCAGCAGGCCAAGGGCAGGGGACAGGGAGCGGGCGTTCATCGGTCGGTTTCCGTCGGGATGGTGCAGGTCCAACGACGGCGCCCCGGCGGAGCGGACAGCCCGCGTTGGCGATTCCACGGCGGCTGCACCACAATGGTCGTTCCCGCCCAGCGAAGCCGCCGCACGATGCCCAAGGACACGCCAAGCAAGAAGAAGAAGGTCAAGAAAATCGAGGCCCGGCGCTCGGAGATCCACGGCAACGGGGTCTTCGCGACGGCGGCGATCGCCAAGGGCGAGCGCATCATCCGCTACAAGGGCGAGCTGCGCACCCACGACGAGGTCGACGCCGACTACGGCGACATCGAAGAGGACGGCCACACCTTCCTGTTCACGCTCAACGACCACTACGTCATCGACGCCAACATCAAGGGCGGGGTCGCGCGCTGGATCAACCACAGCTGCGACCCCAACTGCGAGGCCGTGGTGGAAGAGGACGACAAGGGGCGCCCGCACAAGGACAAGGTGTTCATCGAGGCCATCCGCGACATCAGGGCCGGCGAGGAACTCACCTACAACTACGGCATCGTCCACGACGAACGGCACACGCCGAAGCTCAAGAAGCTATGGGGCTGCCGCTGCGGCGCGGCCAACTGCACCGGGACGATGCTGCAGCCGAAGCGCTGACGCCGGCCGGCGGCCTCAGGGCTGCAGCTCGCGCAGGTCGGCCGAGGCGATGAACCAGCCGGCCGGCGCGCCGTCGACGGCGGAGCTGCGCATGACGAAGGTGCCCGCCTGGCGCGTCTCCCGTCCGTCGCGGCCGCGGCTGGTCACGGTCACCGGGACCTCGACGTAGCGCGAACCCGCCGCTCCCTGCGAGGGCCCGGGCACGCCCACCGCGACCGACGTGATGGCGACGCCGTAGAATCCGGTGGCGAACCGTTCCGAGGTCCGGCCACTGGCACGGCCGCCGTCCGACCAGGCGGCGTAGGCGCGCGCGAGGTCGCCCGCGGCGACCGCATCGTAATAGGCGCGCACCGCGGCGGCGGCCTGCTCCGCGCCCGGGCGCTCCGTCGCCGCCGGGTCGGTTGCCGCCGCTGCGAGGCCCGACTCGGGGTTGTCCTCGAGCGGGGGCAGCGGCCCGTCCGAAAACGCGATCGACGCCACCGGCGCGCTCGCGGCCGCGGGGTCGGCGTCCGCGTCGACGATGTGCAGCGTTCCCGTGCCATCGACCGGCGCGACCACGGACAGCCCGATCGGCGCCGTCGCACCCGGTTCCGGTACGTCGCCGACGAGGCCCCCTGCCGGAGGCGGCGCGCCCGGCCCGGGTCCGGTGACCGGCCCGGTGGCGGGAAGGGGAGCCGGCAGCGGGTCGGCCTCCTGTTCGACGACGACCGGTTCGAAGCCCTGCTCGCGCTCGCCGCAGGCCGACAGTGCCAGCGCCAGGGCCGTCAGCAGGAGGCAGGGAGTCGCGGCGGGGTGCAGGGGCATGGGGCGTGGTCGTCCGGAAGGTCCGCCCACGATACGCGCGGCCCATGAAGGGCCGGTCAGCGCGGCGTCAAGGCGGCGTCGCGAGTCCACGCCGGTGCGGCTGCAGCCACGCCAGGAGCATGCCCAGCAGCAGCATCGAAACCAGGTCCAGCAGCACCTGGCGCAGCATCAGCGACAGCGGCAGCGGCTGCGCGACGAAGGCCAGGACGTGCCAGGGCACGTAGGACACCAGCGCGACCGCGACGCCGAAGCGGGCGCCGCGCGCCAGGTCGACGCCATCGCTCGCGGGCATCCGGCGGTACAGCCAGGTCATCGCGAGCCCGAGCATGAGATAGGCGGGCAGGACCCAGGCCGCGTGTGCATTGGCCTGGTCGGGCGTCCGGTAGAGCGCGGCCAGGGCCTGGTAGTCGGCGCGCAGCAGCAGCGCGTGGACCAGGACGCCGCAGATCAGCGCCGCCATGGCGACCACGATGCCGCAGATCCAGAAGCGCTTGTCCATCGAACGTCCACTCCAGTGCGC
>JAAZHF010000375.1 GCA_012510865.1 Gammaproteobacteria bacterium | reverse complement strand
CGACCCCCGCAACCTGGGCGTGCTCGACACCACGGGCGTGATCACCAAGAGCTCGAACATCGGCACCTCGATGATCGTGCAGAAGCTCGACAACAGGTACTTCCACGATTTCCTCGCGCGCATGGGCTACGGCCGCAGCACCGGCAGCGGCTTCCCCGGCGAGGCCTCGGGCCTGCTGCTGCCGGCCGACCGCTGGAGCGGCACCCACAAGCAGACCATGAGCTACGGCTATGGCCTGTCGGCCACGCCGCTGCAGATCGCGCGGTCCTACGCCACCATCGCCAACCACGGGCGCGCGGTGCAGCCGACCCTGGTGAAGGGCCAGCAGGGCGAGTCGCAGCAGGTGATGTCGCCGGAGATCGCCGACACCGTGCTGCGCATGATGCAGACCGTCACCGAGCCGGGAGGCACAGCGGTCCAGGCCGCGATCCCCGGCTACCACGTGGCCGGCAAGACCGGCACCGCGCGCAAGGCCTCCGGCGGCGGCTATTCGCGCCGCTACGTGTCCTTCTTCGCCGGCGTGGTCCCGGTGGAGAACCCGCGCTTCGCCATGGCGGTGGTGATCGACGATCCCGACCCGGCCAAGGGCATCTACGGCGGGCAGGTCTCCGCGCCGGTGTTCCAGAGCGTCATGGACGGCGCGCTCCGGCTGATGGACGTGCCGCCGGACGACATCGAAACCTGGCTGGCCGAGCAGGCCAGGCAGCAGGCGAAGGAGCGCACGCGCACCGCGACGCGCACCGCCGCCGGCCCCGCGGGAGGCGCACCATGAGCGGCCGCAGCATGCCCCTGCGCGAGCTGCTGCCCGACGTCGCCGGCATCCCCGGCGACCTCGTGGTTTCGGGGCTCGTGCTCGACAGCCGCATGGTGCGCCGCGGCGACGGCTTCGTCGCCATCGCCGGCTTCGGCACCCACGGCCTGCACTTCGCCGGCCGCGCGCTTGCCGACGGCGCCGCCGCGGTGATGTACGAGCCGCCGGTGCCCGCCGACGTGCCGCCGCCGCCCGCCGGCGCGATCGCCGTGCCCGGCCTCCGCGCGCGCATGGGCGCCATGGCCGACCAGTTCCACGGCCGTCCGTCGGCGGCGATGTCGACCGTGGCCGTGACCGGCACCAACGGCAAGACCTCGACCGTGCAGCTGCTGGCCCAGGCCTGGGAGCTGCTGGGCCGCCGCGCCGCCACCATCGGCACGCTCGGCGCCGGGCTGCACGGCGACGTGCGGCCGACCGGATTCACGACGCCGCTGGTGCTGCAGGTCCACGAACTGCTCGCGGACCTGCGCGACGCCGGCGCCGAGGCGGTGGCGATGGAGGCCAGCTCGCACGCGCTCGACCAGGGCCGGCTCGACGCCGTGCACTTCGAGGTCGGCGTGTTCACCAACCTCACCCGCGACCACCTCGACTACCACGGCGACATGGCCGCCTATGGCGCCGCCAAGGGGCGCCTGTTCGCGGTCGAAGGCCTGGCGTCGGCGGTGGTGAACATCGACGACGGATTCGGCCGGGCGCTGTTCGCGCGGCTGCCGGGCGGCCTGCGTCGCATCGGCACCAGTGCGCGCGGTGACGCGACGGCGACGGTCGCCGCCTCCGCGATCGTGCTCGACGCCGGCGGGATCGCCTTCGACCTGCGGATCGGCGGCGAAAGCCACCCGGTGCGTTCGCCGCTGCTGGGCCGGTTCAACGTCGAGAACCTGCTGGCGGTGGCCGGCGTGCTGCACGCCCAGGGCGTGGCCGCGGCCGCGATCGGGGAGGTGCTCGGCCGCCTGCAGCCGATCCCGGGCCGCATGAACCGCCTGGGCGGGGCCGCCGGCCAGCCGCTGGTGGTGGTCGACTATGCGCACACCCCGGACGCCCTGGTGCAGGCGCTGGCCGGCCTGCGCGCACATGCCGCCGGCCGCGTCACCGTGGTCTTCGGCTGCGGCGGCGAGCGCGACCGCGGCAAGCGCGCGCAGATGGCCGCGGCCGCGGAGCAGGGCGCCGACGCCGTGGTGGTGACCGACGACAACCCGCGCGGCGAGGACGGCGACGCCATCGTCGCCGACATCATGGCCGGCTTCGGCGACCCGGCCGCGGTCGGGGTCGAGCGCGACCGCGCCGCCGCGATCCTGCGCGCCGTCGGCGCCGCGGGCCCCGGCGACATCGTGCTCGTGGCCGGCAAGGGGCACGAGCCCTACCAGGAAATCAACGGCGTGCGCCATCCCTTCGACGACCGCGACGTGGCGCGCCGCGCCCTGGAGGCCCGGGCATGAGGCCGCTGGCTCTCTCGCGCATCGCCCAGGCCTGCAACGGACGCCTGCGCGGCGACGACCTCGTGGTCGACGCGGTGGTGACCGACAGCCGCACGCTCCTGCCCGGCGGCGGCGCGCCGCTGTTCGTGGCCATCGCCGGCGGGAACTTCGACGGCCACGACCACGTCGCCGCCGCGGTCGCGGCCGGCGCGGCCGCCGCGCTGGTGTCGAGGCCGGTCGAGGTCGACGTGCCCCAGGTCGTGGCCGGCGACACGGTCGAGGCGCTGGCGTCGCTGGCCGCGTCCATCCAGGCCGGGCGCACGCACCAGGTCGTGGCGGCGATCACCGGCAGCAACGGCAAGACCGGCGTCAAGGAGCTGCTGGCCTCGATCCTGCGCCAGGTGGGCGCGGTCACCGCCAGCCCGGGCAACCGCAACAACGAGATCGGCCTGCCGCTGGCGGTCATCGACGCCGACGAGGATGCCCGTTTCGCCGTCTACGAGATGGGCCCCGGCAAGCCCGGCGACATCTCTTACCTCGCTGCTATCGTGCGCCCGCGGGTCGCGCTGGTCAACAACGTCGCTCCCGCGCACCTCGAGCGCATGGGCAGCCTGGCCAACGTCGCCGACACCAAGGCCGCGATCTACGACGCGCTGCCCACCGACGGCACCGCCGTGATCAACGCCGACGACGCCTTCGAGTCATTCTTCGCCGAGCGCGCGCACGGCCGGCGCATCCTGCGCTTCGGCTTCGGGGCCCGCGCCGACGTCACCGTGCGCGACCTCGCCCTGCGCGAGGACGGCAGCGACTTCGTGCTGTCCACGCCCGAGGGCGAGGCCCGCGTCGCGCTGCCGCTGCCCGGCCGCCACAACGTCGCCAACGCCATGGCCGCGGCGTCGCTCGCGCTGGCCTGCGGCGCGCCGCTGCCGGCGATCGCCGAAGGACTGACCCTTGCGCGACCGGTGGAGGGCCGGCTCGTGCGCCACCGCCTCGGGAGCGGCACCTGGCTGGTGGACGACAGCTACAACGCCAACCCGGGATCGCTGGCCGCGGCCATCGACACCCTTGCCGGCAGGAGCGGCCGCGGCTGGCTGGTGCTCGGCGACATGCGCGAGCTCGGACCCGACGCGGTGGCGCTGCACGAGGCCGCCGGCCGCCGCGCGCGCGAAGCCGGCGTGGCGCGGCTGTTCGCGCTGGGTCCGCTGGCCGCGAAGGCCGCCGAGGCCTTCGGCGAGGGCGGTGCGGTCTTCGCCTCGCACGGCGAGCTGGCCACCGCCGTGGCGGCGGCCATCGCCAGGGCCGCTCCGGACGGGCCCGCCCTCACGGTGCTGGTGAAGGGATCGCGCGGCAGCGCGATGGATCGCGTGGTCCGCGCGCTGCTGCAAGGAGTCGACACCGATGCTGCTTGAACTCACCCGCTGGCTCCAGCAGCTCGAAGGCCTGTTCGGCCTGTTCGGCTACCTCACCTTCCGCGGCATCCTCGCCGCGCTCACCGCCCTGTTCCTGTCGCTGTGGTGGGGGCCCGCGGTGATCCGCAAGCTCGCCCAGTACAAGGGCGGCCAGCCGATCCGGCAGGACGGGCCGCAGACGCACTTCTCCAAGGCCGGCACGCCGACCATGGGCGGCGGGCTGATCCTGATCACGGTGCTGGCCTCGGTCCTGCTGTGGGGCGACCTGCGCAACAAGTACGTCTGGGTGGTGATGCTGGTGATGGCCGCCTTCGGCGCCATCGGCTGGTGGGACGACTGGATCAAGATCGTCAAGCGCGATCCCAACGGCATGCGCTCGCGCACCAAGTACGCGCTGCAGTCGCTGTGCGGCCTGGCGGTGGGCCTGTTCCTGTGGTTCAGCGCCGATACCCCGGTGGCGACCACCTTCTACATCCCCTTCTTCAAGGCCGTGGCGCTGCCGCTGGCGGGGATCTCGTTCGTCGCGATCGCCTACTTCTGGATCGTCGGCTTCTCCAACGCGGTCAACCTGACCGACGGCCTGGACGGCCTTGCGATCATGCCCACGGTTCTGGTGGCCTGCGCGCTCGGCGTGTTCGCCTATGCCTCCGGCCACGCGCAGTTCGCCGAGTACCTGCAGATCCCGCGCGTGCCGGGCGCCGGCGAGCTGGTGATCATCTGCGCCGCGATCGCCGGCGCGGGACTGGGCTTCCTCTGGTTCAACACCTACCCGGCGATGGTGTTCATGGGCGACATCGGGGCGCTGGCGCTTGGCGCCGTGCTCGGCACGATCGCGGTCATCGTGCGCCAGGAGCTGGTGCTGGTGGTCGTGGGCGGCATCTTCGTGGTGGAGACGCTGTCGGTGATGATCCAGGTGGCGTCGTTCAAGCTCACCGGCAAGCGCGTGTTCCGGATGGCGCCGATCCACCACCACTTCGAGCTCAAGGGCTGGCCGGAGCCGCGCGTGATCGTGCGCTTCTGGATCATCTCCGTGATCCTCGTCCTCGTCGGCCTGGCCACGCTGAAGGTGCGCTGATGGACAGGACCCCCGACCGCAGCAGCCAGGCCGTCCGCCTCGACGCCATCGGCGGGCGCTTCGACCCGTGGATGCTGGGCGCCGCGCTCGCGCTGGCCGCGCTCGGCATCGTGATGGTGGCCTCGAGCTCGATCGCCGTCGGCGAGGAGCTCGGCGTCGGCCCCTACCACTTCCTCAACCGCCACGTGTTCTTCATGGGCGTGGGCGCGCTGCTCGCGTTCGGGATGATGCGCACCGAGCTCAAGTCGGTGGAGCGCTTCGACCGCCTGCTCCTGGTCGGCTGCGTGGTGGCACTGCTGCTGGTGTTCGTGCCCGGCCTGGGCTCGAGCGTCAACGGCGCGCAGCGCTGGATCAACCTGGGCGTGTCCAGGTTCCAGGCGGTCGAGGCGGTCAAGGTGATGTACATCGTCTGGCTGGCCAGCTACCTCGTGCGCTTCCGCGACGAGGTCAACGCCACCTGGGGCGCGATGCTGAAGCCGATCGGCGTCGCCATCGTGCTCATGGGCCTGCTCGCCCTGCAGCCGGACTTCGGCTCGCTGGCGCTGCTGCTGGCGATCACCGCCGGCATGCTGGTGCTCGGCGGCGTGCACCTGCCGCGCATGGCGGCCCCGGTGCTGGGGCTGCTGCCGATCCTGGCGCTGGTGGCGATCGCCGAGCCCTACCGCATGCGCCGCCTGACCTCGTTCATGGATCCCTTCGCCGATCCCTTCAACAGCGGCTACCAGCTCGCGAACGCGCTGATGGCGGTGGGCCGCGGCGAGTTCTGGGGCGTGGGCCTGGGCGCCTCGATCCAGAAGCTCAACTACCTACCCGAGGCGCACACCGACTTCATCCTCGCCGTGATCGCCGAGGAGCTGGGCTTCGTCGGCGTCTGCCTGGTGATCGGCCTGTACGCGCTGCTGGTCGGCCGCGCCTTCCTGGTCGGCCTGCGCTGCGTCGAGACGCGGCGCCACTTCGCCGGCTACGTCGCCTTCGGCATCGCCCTCTGGCTGAGCCTGCAGGCGCTGGTCTCGATCGGCGTCAACCTCGGGCTGCTGCCCACCAAGGGACTGACACTGCCGCTGATCTCGTCCGGCGGCTCGAGCGTAATGATGACCTGCGTCGCGGTCGGGCTGCTGCTGCGCGTGTCCTACGAACTCGACCGCACCCAGCGCCAGGTCGCGCGGCTGCGCGGCGAGGCCGCGGCGCCCGCGGGCGCCCAGCCGCCGCCGCCCCCGACCGCGCAGCCGGTGCCTTCGCTGGCCCCGCGCGGCACCAGCCGCCTGCGCCAGCGCATCGAGCCCAGGCTGACCCCGGGAGCCCAGGCATGAACCGGCGCCTGCACGACACCCACGGCGTGGCCATGGCCGACTTCGCGCGGCGGCATTCGCGCGTGCACTTCATCGGCATCGGCGGCACCGGCATGAGCGGCATCGCCGAAGTGCTGTGCACGCTCGGCTACCAGGTCTCGGGCTCGGACACCGCCGACAGCGCGGTCACGCGCCGGCTCGCCAGCCTCGGCGCCACCGTGCACCGCGGCCACGCCGCGGCCAACGTGCTGGGCACCGACTGCGTGGTCGTCTCCAGCGCCATCCGGCCCGACAACCCCGAGCTGATGGAGGCGCGCGCGCAGCGCATCCCGGTGGTGCCGCGCGCGGAGATGCTGGCGGAGCTGATGCGCTTCCGCCGCGGCGTCGCGGTCGCCGGCACCCACGGCAAGACCACCACCACCTCGCTGCTGGCGAGCGTGCTGGCGGAAGGCGGCCTGGACCCGACCTTCGTCATCGGCGGCAAGCTGCTGGCCGCCGGCGCCAACGCGCGCCTGGGCGGCGGCGACTGGCTGGTGGCCGAGGCCGACGAGAGCGACGGCAGCTTCCTGCGCCTGAACCCGCTGGTGGCCATCGTCACCAATATCGACGTCGACCACCTCGAGAACTACGGCGGCGACTTCGCGCGCGTGCAGCAGGCCTTCTCGGAGTTCCTGCACCGGCTGCCGTTCTACGGCCTCGCGGTGCTGTGCATCGACGACCCCGAGGTGGCGGCCCTGGCCGGGGCCGTCTCGCGCCACGTGATGCCCTACGGCTTCCACCCGGGGGCCGCCGTGCGCGCCGAGGCCGTGCGCCAGGACGG
>JAAZHF010000469.1 GCA_012510865.1 Gammaproteobacteria bacterium | reverse complement strand
CTCTACGGCCTCAACAGCGCCATATCGGGCGTGCAGGTCTTCGCCATTTGCGTAATCCTCTATGCCTTCGCGAGCCACTGGAACGCCGACTGGGACCTCACCCGGGAGGGCCGGCGCGATCTGGCGCCCCAGACGATCCAGGTGCTTCGCGGGCTCGACACGGACGTGGAGGTGGTGGCCTTTTTCACCCGCCTCACCGACAGCGTCATCGACGCGGCCCGCGACAAGACCCGCCGCTTCCTCGATCAGACTCGGGAATACACGAGCCACCTCAACGTGGAGTTCGTGGATCCCGTGTCGGAACCCATGCGGCTCCAGGAATTCGGGCTCGAAAAGGAACGGCTGTCCACCACGGGAACGGTGGTGCTGCGCAGCGGGCGCCGCATGAAGGTGCTGCCCATCTCGGGCGTCACGGGACGTCTTGAAGAGCGCGACTTCACCAACGCCCTCATCAACGTGGCCCGAGAATCCCAGCCGCGGGTGTATTTCCTTTCGGGGCACAACGAGCGCGACATCACCCAGGGCCTGGCACAGAACGCTTCCCGAGGGGCCCTCGAATTCAAGACCCGGCTCGAGAACGAGGCCTATCGGGTAGATTCGTTCACCCTGGACATCATGGAACCGCGGGTGCCCGACGATTGCGACATCCTGGTGGTCCACGGCCCCGAGCTGCCCTTCCGACCGGCCGAGATCCAGGCCATCCAGGAGTTTCTCGACCGCGGCGGCAGCGCCCTGTTCATGCTCGACCCGCTCCTGGCGCCCCTGAGCACCCTGCCCGCGTGGCTGCTGGAGCGGTACGGCGTGGTGGTGGGCAACGACGTGCTGTTCTCGGAGCTGGCGGCCCAGCAGCCCAGCCGGATCTTCCTGCTGCCCGACATCGGGAAGATCGCCGCCCGCCTGGGGGCCCAGGGCATCCCCGAGGATTTCCCCGGGAACTTCAGCCAGACCCATCCCATTACCCGCGGATTCGACAAGGAAATGGTGCTCGAGGCGGCGCGGTCCGTGGAGCTGGCGCCGCAACTGCCGGAAGGCGTGGCGGGCGAGGTCATCCTTCGCTCCCTGCCCTTTACCTACAAGGAAGACGATCTGGACCTGCTGGCGAAGAGCAAGATTAACCGTGACCCGGACGAGCCCCTGGGCTTCCCCGGGGTGGCGGTGGCCGTGACCGCGAAAACCGACGCCCCCGTGGGCGACACGGGCCAGACCCGGAACGCGCGCCTCGTGGTCATCGGCGACGGCGACCTGGCGTCGAACGAGGGACTCCAGTTCGTGGGCCACATCAACTTCATGCTGAACACCCTGGCGTGGCTCAGCGAGAGCGAGGAGCTAATCGCCATCCGGCCCACGGGCGTCGAGGACCCGCCCATCATCCTGACGCCGGTGGAGGAACAGATGATTGCCTGGATTTCCACCCTGGGCGTTTGTCAGGTCATCGTGCTGGCGGGCCTGGTCGTAATGGTCTGGCGGAGGAGGTATCAATGAGCGGGCGGGTCACGGCAATCCTGGCGCTTGTCCTGGCGGTCCTGGCCCTGGGCTATGCGGGCCTGCTCCGCTGGG
>JAAZHF010000374.1 GCA_012510865.1 Gammaproteobacteria bacterium | reverse complement strand
GGCTGGAGGGCAGCGTTGTCGACGTCGGCTTCTGGACCATCACCGAGGCTGTCCTGATCTATCTCGGCATCCCCTTCGCCGCCGGATACCTGACGCGGCGCGTCCTGATCTCCAGCAAGGGGAGCAATTGGTACGAGGGCATCTTCCTGCCCAGGATCAGCCCGATCACGCTTGTTGCGCTGCTCTTCACCATCGTCGCCATGTTCAGCCTGAAGGGCGGCGACGTGATGCGGCTGCCATCGGACGCTCTGCTGATCGCCGTGCCGCTGGTCATCTATTTCGTCGTCCAGTTCGTCATCAGCTTCCTGATGGGCAGGCTGATCGCGGCCGACTATCCTCGCACGACGGCGATTGCCTTCACGGCTGCCGGCAACAATTTCGAGCTTGCCATCGCGGTCGCCATCGCCGCCTTCGGCCTCGCGTCCCCGGTGGCGTTCGCAGCCGTCATCGGGCCACTGGTCGAAGTCCCGGTGCTCGTCCTGCTCGTGCATGTCGCGCTTAGGATGGGCAGGCGCTGGTTTCCCGACACCGCGCCCGATACCATGCCGGCCGCCGCGACGGCCCGGTCATAGGAGAAAACACCATGAGGCTACGCGAACTCGATGATCCCGACCATCTGCCGGCGCTCGATACCCGGTTTGTCGCGGAGCGGCCCGGCCTCGGACTGGGGCCGGAGGAGCACGCCCCGCGAATCCTGCTGCTTTACGGCTCGTTGCGGCCGCGTTCCTACTCCCGACTTGCCACCGAGGAAGCTGGGCGCCTGCTGCGCTTCTTCGGTGCCGAGGTGCGGATCTTCGATCCGTTCGACATGCCTTTTCCCGACCAGGTGGCAGGCGACGATCATCCGGCTATCCGGGAACTGCGCGAGCATGCGATCTGGTCGGAGGGAATGGTCTGGTGCAGTCCCGAACGGCACGGTCAGATCACTGGGCTGATGAAGGCGCAGATTGACAATCTGCCATTGAACATGGGCGGCATCCGCCCGACACAGGGTCGGACCCTGGCGGTAATGCAGGTTTCCGGCGGCTCGCAGAGCTTCAATGCCGTGAACACGCTACGGCTGCTCGGCCGCTGGATGCGGATGATCACGATCCCCAACCAGTCGAGCGTCGCCAAGGCCTATCAGGAGTTCGACGAAGACGGACGCATGAAGCCGTCGGTCTATTACGAACGCATCGTCGACGTGATGGAGGAACTGGTCCGATTCACCATTCTCACCCGGCCGCATGCGGCTCGGCTCGTCGACCGCTACTCGGAGAGGAAAGGTGCAGGGATGTCAATCGGCACGCAACTTTGACCCCCTTTCGGCGCCCAATAATGACCCCGCTTGGTCAGCACGGGTAGCTGGCCCGATGCGGTGTAGCCTCCATACAGCGCAACCGGATCGGGCCAGCGGCGTCTCGGTCATTCCCGCGTCTTGAAGCGCCAGCTCTCGTTGCCGGTCTCGACGATGTCACAGTGATGGGTCAGTCGGTCGAGGAGCGCCGTTGTCATCTTCGCGTCTCCGAAGACGGTCGGCCATTCGCCGAAGTCGAGGTTCGTCGTCACGATGATCGAGGTGCGTTCGTAAAGGCGACTGATGAGGTGGAACAGGAGCTGGCCACCCGTCTGGGCGAACGGCAGATATCCCAACTCGTCGAGGATCAGGAAGTCGAGGCGGCACAGGAGATCCGCAGTGCGTCC
The DNA here is from genome assembly GCA_012510865.1 of Gammaproteobacteria bacterium. Classification (GTDB taxonomy): domain Bacteria; phylum Pseudomonadota; class Gammaproteobacteria; order Xanthomonadales; family Xanthomonadaceae; genus Luteimonas. The sequence continues at coordinate 2,176 of JAAZHF010000374.1, read as the reverse complement.
CTGTCGGTCGGCGCGGGCTTCGGCGTCCAGCTTGTTCACCAGGTCCACGACGTTGAAGAAGCGGCCGCGCTTGCCACGGCGGATGCAGGCCCGGGCGATGCTGACGGCAAGGTGGGATTTGCCGGTCCCGGTGCCGCCGATGAGGACGACGTTACGCTGATGCTCGAGGAACTCTCCGGAGGCCAGATCGCGCACCAGCGTTTCGTTTACGGGCGTGTCTTCGAAGCTGAACTCGTCGACTTCCTTGGCCAAGGGCAGCTTGGCGATGGTCATCTGGTATTTGATCGAGCGAGCTTGTTTCTCGCTGATCTCGGCGTTCAGCAGGTCGCCCACGATTTGCTGCGGTTCGTGCTGTCGCTTCACCGCCGTGGCGATGATCTCATCGTAGGCGGCCTTCATGCCGTAGAGCTTCAACTGGCCCATCGCGTCCAGCACCTGTGATCTTTCCATGGCGGGGTCTCCTGAGGCTGTCGTAGCGTTTGCAGTCGGCCACGGTCTCGCAGGTCAGGTGCAATGCGTCCGGCGTGGCGATGGTCAACAGAGGTGGTCGCTCGCGATGCCGGGCCAGGATGTTCAGAACGACCGATGCCGCCGGGGCGCCTTCGGTCAGGGCCTCGACGCAGGCAGCCTCGACGGCTTCCAGTCCATCCGTTGGGATCATGCTCAGGATCTGGACCATCTGACGGTCACCGTTCGGCACGCGCCCCAGCTTACGCTGGACGCGTCGTATCGCCGGCGGCAGTTCCCATTCCTTGAAGGGAGCGCCGTTTCGAAGGGCGCCGGGCTTGCGGGCCAGCACCGGGATGTAGTGCAGCGGGTCATAGATGGCCTTGTCGCGCCCGAAGGCGCGGTCGTGCCGGCCGACGATCTTGCCGTCCTGCCAGACCTCGACCCGCTCGGCATAGGCGCGGATCTCGACCGGACGGCCGACGGCGCGACCATCGACCGAGTAGCGGTTCTTGTCGAACCTAACGAGGCAGGTCTTGGACACCGAGGCCGGCACGGCATGGAATCCGTCGAAAGGGCCGACGTAGGGCACCAGGCTCGCCCGCTCATCCTGGAACACGTCCCAGATTGTCCGATCACGCAATTCCTGGTGCGGATGGGCCTTGGCCCAGGCAATACAGCGATCCTGAAGCCAGGCGTTGAGTTCCGCGTAGCTCTTGAAGCGCGGCCGCGGCACGAAGAACCGCCGCCGGACAACGCCAACCTGGTTCTCTACTTGTCCCTTCTCCCAGCCGGACGCGGGGGTGCAGGCGACGGGATCGACAAGGTAGTGTCCGCACATCTGCTGGAACCGGCGATTATACGCGCGGTCGCGGCCGACGAAGATCGTGTCCACCGCCGTCTTCATGTTGTCGTAGATCCCACGCGCACAGGCGCCGCCGAAGAAGGCAAAGGCCTTGTCATGGGCATCGAACACCATTTCCTGCGTCTCTCGCGGGTAGGCCCGGACGAACAGCATCCGGCTATGACAAAGCCGGACGTGAGCCACCTTCACCGTGGTGGTCACGCCGTCGATCAGAACGACCTCGTGACTCCAGTCGAACTGGTAGGCTTCACCCGGATCGAAGCTCAGTGGCACATAGGCGGCGGCTGACGCTTCCTGCTCCGCCTGCGACCACGAAGCCGCATAGCGTCGGACCGCGTCGTAGCCGCCGTCATATCCGAGGGCCCTGAGCTCTTCGAAAATCCGGATGCGGGTCAGCCGCTCGCGCTTCGGCTTGCGCGCATTCGCCGCCAGCATCTCGTCGAGCTTGCCTTTCCAGGGACCGATCTTCGGCTGCGGTTGGACGGTTCGCTCGTAAGTCATCTCCGTTGCGCCGGACCGGATCACCTTCCGAACCGTGTTCCGCGATACCCGCAGCTCTCGGCAGATATGCTTGATCGACTTCTTGTCCTGGAAATACGCCCGGCGGATCTTCGCAATCGTCTCCAAAACCAGCATCCCACACTGTGCCCCCCGATAGCCTCGGAGGCATCATGACCATCAGCGTAAGGGGGGTCATTTTTGGAAGCCGATTACCCCGTTACGGGGTCAATTTTGCACGCCGGTTCACACTCTCCCCCCTGTGCTCGGTCGGCGGGCCGCCGCTTGCGTTGCTTCGGATCAGTAGCCCATCGCGTGATGCGGGTATCAAGGAGCACCCCATTTCGGCGTCACCGCGATCCCCTC
>JAAZHF010000034.1 GCA_012510865.1 Gammaproteobacteria bacterium | reverse complement strand
TGCCTGCACATGCCGCCTCCCAGGCCGGCGCGGCACCCGCGGTCGCGGAGGCCGGCGCAGCGACGCTGGACGCCTTCCTCGACGGCATCGCCGCGCGGGCGTTCCGCTTCGCCGAGGCCGGACTCCGCCACCGCGAGGACGCCATGGACGCGGTGCAGGAGGCGATGTTGCGGATGCTGGCCTACCGCGACCGGCCGCCGGAGGAATGGACGCCGCTGTTCTGGACCATCCTGCGCAGCCGGATCGTCGACGCCCAGCGCCGGCGGACGCTGCGACTGGGCTGGATGAGCTCGGCCGACGAGCGCGAAGAGGCGGGCGTGGAATGGGCCGACGACGGGCCCGACCCTTCGCGCGCCCAGGAGGGCCGCGAGGCCTGGGGCGAACTGGTCGCCGCGCTTCGCGACCTGCCCCGGCGCCAGCGCGAAGCGTTCGCCCTGCGGATCCTGGAAGAGCTCGACGTGGCGACGACCGCGCGCGTCATGGGCTGCAGCGAGGGTTCGGTGAAGACACACCTGTCGCGCGCACGCGACGCGCTGCAGAAGCGACTGGAGGACTACCGATGAACGACAAGCGCTCCGACGATTTCGACCGGCAGGTGCAGGCGCTGCATGCGCGTGCGCTGGAGCAGGTGGCGCCGCGCACGCTGCACGCCTTGCGCGTGCGCCGCGCGAACGCCGCTGCCGCGGCCCACGGCGGCGCGCCCGGCACGCACCGCCGCCCTTCGGGCTGGTGGCTGGCGGCGGCGGCCGCGGCGGTGTTCGCGCTCGCCGTCGGCCTGCGCATGCCGGGCACGGAGCCGGCCGCGGACGGCGGCCTGCCCACGCTCGCCGCGGCCACCGATGCGGTCGAGGCGGCGACCTACGAGGACGGGCTCGCCGCCCTCGACGAAGACCCCGACCTGTACCTGTGGCTGGCCGCGCAGGACAGCCAGATCCTGGCCATGGAGTGAACACCATGCCAAGCATCCGCCACACCCCGCTGTCCCTGCTCCTGCCGCTGGCCTTCGCGCTGGCGGTGCCCGCGGGCCGCGCCGCGCCGCCGGAAGCCCCGCTTCCGTCCTGGGACCAGCTCACCGATGCCCAGCGCGAGACCCTCGTCGCGCCGGTCAGGCAGCGCTGGGACGACAACCCCGGGAAGCGCGCGCGCATGCTTGCCCACGCCGAGCGCTGGCAGCAGATGGATCCGGCCCAGCGCGAGCGGGCCCGCCGCGGCGCCGAGCGCTGGCGGCAGATGGACCCGGAGAAGCGCGAGGCGATGCGCGCGCTCTACGCACGGCTGCGCAGCCTGCCCGAGGCGGAGCGCGAGGAGCTGCGCGAGGAGTGGCGGGCGATGACGCCGGAGCAGCGCCGCGCCTGGGTCAAGGCCAACCCGCCGCCGGAGCGACGGGACCGCTGAGGCCACGGGCCGGACTCAGGCCTCGCGCGGCGGCCAGACGGTCCGGGCCAGCAGTTCGTCGTCCCAGTCGAAGGCGAGCGTGCCGTCCTGGACCAGCAGGCTGGCGAAATTGA
>JAAZHF010000373.1 GCA_012510865.1 Gammaproteobacteria bacterium | reverse complement strand
GTCCAGATCACCACCGACGGGGTGGCGGCGCGGAACGACAGCAGTTCGTCCGGGTGCCCGTCGCTGGCCCCGGTCACCGGGAATTTGACCCACACCGTCGGGCTGACGTGCGGGTGGTACTCGATCTCGGCGTCGGCCAGGGCGGTGCGCTCGACCGGAGACCACATCACCGGCTTGGACCCGCGATACAGCTGGCCGGAGTTCTTGAACTTGTGAAACTCGGCCACGATCGCCGCCTCGGTGGCGAAGTCCATGGTCGCGTAGCGGTTGGCCCAGTCGCCGGTAACGCCCAGCCGCTTGAACTGGTCGCGCTGCACGTCGATCCAGCCGCCGGCGTACTCGCGGCAGGCCTGGCGGAACTCGGCGCGCGAAACCTCGTCCTTGCGCCGGCCCTTGGCGCGGAACTGCTCCTCGATCTTCCATTCGATCGGCAGGCCGTGGCAGTCCCAGCCCGGGACGTAGTCGACGTCGTAGCCGAGCAGGAACCGGCTGCGGACCACGAAGTCCTTCAGCGTCTTGTTCAGGGCGTGGCCGATGTGGATGTCGCCGTTGGCGTACGGCGGGCCGTCGTGCAGCACGTACAGGGGCGCGCCCTGCGCCTGGCGCTGTTTGCGCAGATCGGCGTACAGGTCGCCCCACCGCTCGAGGATCAGCGGCTCCTTCTGCGGCAGCCCCCCGCGCATCGGGAACGGGGTCTCGGGCAGGAACACCGTTTCGCGGTAGTCGCGGCCGGCGGGGGAGTCCGGGGATTTCTGATCGTCAGCCATGTGTCTGGCGCACTAGCAGAGGGCGGCCGGGCTCGCCAGCGCCTTGCGCGCCGCGCGGGCGTCCGCCTCGATCTGGATCTTGAGCGCGTCGAGGTCGTCGAAGCGCAGCTCTGGCCGCAGCCAGGCGATCAGTTCGGTCTCGATGGTCTGGCCGTACAGGTCGCCGTCGAAGTCGAAAAGCCAGACCTCCAGCAGCGGCTCGGGCGTCTCGAACATCGGCCGCACGCCGAGGCTGGCGACGCCGTCCGCCGTTCGCCCGTCGGGCAGGCGGACGCGCACCGCATAGATGCCGAAGGCCGGCCGGATGTAGTCGTCAAGCCGCACATTGGCGGTCGGCACGCCGATGGTGCGGCCGCGCTTGTCGCCGTGGACCACCTCGCCGGCGATGGCGAAGGGGCGGCCCAGAATGGCCGCCGCGTCCTGCGGCCGGCCGGCCTGCAGCGCCTCGCGCACGGCGGTGGAGGACAGCTTCAGCCCCTCCGGATCGGCGATCCTCGGGGCGACGGAGACCGAAAACCCGAACCGCTCGCCATAGGCGGCCAGCGCCTCGGGCGAACCGGTGCGACCCTTGCCGAAGGTGATGTCGAACCCAACCGCCACATGCACGGCGCCCAGGCCCCCCGCCAGCACGTCCCGGGCGAAGGCCTCGTCGCTCATTTGGGCCATCTCGGCGTCGAACGGCAGCAGGTGCAGGCGCTCCACGTCCAGGGCCTCCAGGGCGCGGGCCAGCTGGTCCGGGGTCATCACGCGAAACGGCTCGGCGTCGGGCTGGAAATAGCGGCGCGGGTGCGGCTCGAAGCTGATCACCCCCGAGGGCGCGCCCAGCCGGGCGGCGGCGGCGCGGGCGTCCTCGATCACTCGGCGG
>JAAZHF010000372.1 GCA_012510865.1 Gammaproteobacteria bacterium | reverse complement strand
GCACTACACGCTGCCGGTGGCGCTTGCAACGCTCTCGCGCGAGCACATCATGGACGTCGAGATGATGATGGCCGGCGCGGTGGTCACCGTGCTGCCGGTGCTGCTGCTGTTCCTGCTGCTGCAGCGCTGGTACATGCAGGGACTGTTGCCGGGAAGCGTGAAGGGATGATGGGCGGGAGCGGGATGTGATCAGGAGCGGGCGATGGCGCGGCGCGGCGGTGCTGCTGGCATGGGCGGGGCTGTCCGCGGCGGGCCCGGCCGCGGCACAGGAGGTGCTGTCCACGCGCCTGCTCGACGGCTTCGAGGATCCGGGCGCGTGGAGCGTCGTCGCCTCGGACCAGGTGGAGGCCTCGCTGCGCGCGGTCGACGGCGCCGAAGGGCTCGCGCTGTGCCTGGATTACGACTTCAACGGCGTCTCCGGGCACGCGGGCATCCGGCGCGCGCTGCCGCTGGTGTTCCCCGACAACTACCGCTTCGAATTCCGGTTCCGCGGCGACGCGCCGGCCAATGACCTGCAGTTCAAGCTCGTCGACGCGAGCGGGGAGAACGTCTGGTGGGTCGAGCGCCGCGCGGTCGAGCCGCCGTCGCGCTGGACGCAGGTGCGCTACAAGGCCAGGCACGTCACGCGCGCCTGGGGGCCGGATCCGGATCCCCGGCTGCGGGCCAGCGCCGCCCTCGAGCTGGTGGTCCACAGCCGCGTCGGCGGGCGCGGCTCGGTCTGCTTCGACGAGCTGGCGCTGAGCGCGCTCGCGCCGCCGGATGACTCTCCCTTGGCGGCCATCGCGCTGGCCACCGCGGGCGGCGCGGCGGCCGCGGTCGACGGCAGCGTCTCGAGCGCGTGGCGGGCCCCGGTGGTCGCCGGCGGCCAGCGGCTGGTGCTGGATCTGGGCCGGGTGCGGGAGTTCGGCGGACTGGTGCTCGACTGGGCGCCCGGCGCACATGCCTCGCGCTATGCGCTGCAGCTGTCCGACGACGGCGGATCGTGGCGCGACGCGCGGCGCGTGGAGGGCGGTGACGGCGGGCGCGACTGGATCGCGCTGCCCGAATCCGAGGCGCGCTTCATTGCGCTCGCCGCCCTCGAGGGACCCGGCGCGGAATTCGCGCTCGCCGAGGCCGGGGTCCGGCCGCTGTCCTTCAGCGCCCACGCCAACGACTTCGTGGCCGCGGTCGCCGCCGACCTGCCGCGCGGCCGGTATCCGCGCGGCTTCAGCGGCGAGCAGCCCTACTGGACGCTCCTCGGGCTCGACGGCGGCCTGCAGCAGGGCCTGCTTTCCGAGGACGGAGCCGTGGAGGTGGCGCGCGGTGGCTTCAGCATCGAGCCTTTCGTGCTCGCGGACGGGGCCCTGGTGTCCTGGGCGGACGCTTCACCGCGGCAGTCCCTGCAGGACGGCTACCTGCCGATCCCGAGCGTCGACTGGCGGCACCCCGGGTTCTCGCTGCGGGTCACCGCCTTCGCCGCGGGCGAGCCGCGGAACTCGCAGCTCGTGCTGCGCTATCGGCTGGCCAACACCAGCGCCGGGCCGCGCGAGCTGCGGCTCGCACTGGCGGTGCGTCCGCTCCAGGTCAATCCGCCGTCGCAGTTCCTCAACACCGTCGGCGGGGTGAGCCCGATCACCGACATCGCCGTCGATGGCGGCATGGTCACGGTCGCCGGCATGCCGCGGGTGTTCGCCAAGCAGGTCCCCGCGGCGTCCTTCGCATCGCCCTTCGACTCGGGCGACGCGGTGGCGCATCTCGCGGCCGGCCCGCTGCCGACCGGCACGCGGGTGGCCGGGGATCCCACCGGCCTGGCCTCGGCGGCGCTGGTCTACCGCATGCGGCTGGGCCCGGGCGAGGTCGGCAGCGTCGAGGTGATGGTGCCGATGACAGGCGGCAGCGCCGCGGCACGCCGTTGGTGGGACGCCGAAGCGCTGCAGCAGGAGGCGGCGGCGCGCTGGCGCGCGAAGCTCGACCGGGTCGGCCTCGACGTGCCGCCGCAGGGCCAGGCGCTGGCCGACACCCTGCGCACGGCGCTGGCGCACATGCTGGCCTCGCGGGTCGGGCCGCGGCTGCAGCCGGGCACGCGTTCCTATTCGCGGAGCTGGATCCGCGACGGCGCCATGATCTCGGAGGGCCTGCTGCGGCTCGGGCGCGCGGACGCCGTGCGCGACTACCTCGACTGGTACGCGCCGTACCAGTTCGACGACGGCAAGGTGCCGTGCTGCGTCGACGACCGCGGCAGCGATCCCGTGCCGGAGAACGACAGCCACGGCCAGCTGGTCTTCGCGATCGCGGAGTACTGGCGCTACACGGGCGACGAGGCCTTCCTGCGCCGCATGTGGCCGCACGTGCTGGCGGCCTACGGTTACATGGAACGGCTCGCGCTCAGCGAGCGCACCGCGGCCAACCGCGCGCTGGATCCCGCCTTCCACGGGATGATGCCGGCGTCGATCAGCCACGAAGGCTATTCGGCCAGGCCGGTGCATTCGTACTGGGACAACTTCTGGGCCCTGCGTGGCTACAAGGACGCGGTGCAGGTGGCCGAGGCGCTGGGCGAGACCGCGGACGCGGTCCGGATGGCTGCTTCGCGCGACCGCTTCCGCGCCGACCTGCTGGCCTCGCTCGACGCCGCCGGCGCGCGCCACGGGATCGACTTCCTTCCCGGCGCGGCCGAGCTGGGCGACTTCGATGCCACCTCGACCACCATCGCGCTGGCCCCCGGCGGCGAGCTTGCGCACCTGCCCGCGGACCGCGTGCGCACGACCTTCGAGCGCTACTGGTGCGAGTTCGTCGACAGGCGCGACGGACGGCGCGGATGGACCGCCTACACCCCGTACGAGTGGCGGAACGTCGGCGCCTTCGTGCGCCTCGGCTGGCGCGCGCGGGCCGCGGAGGCGGCGGCCTGGTTCATGGACGACCGGGCGCCGCCGCCCTGGAACCAGTGGGCCGAGGTCGTCACGCCGACGCCGCGCGCGCCCTTCTTCCTCGGAGACCTGCCGCACGCATGGGTGGCATCGGACTTCGTGCGCTCCGCACTGGACATGTTCGCCTACCAACGCGAGGCCGACGACAGCATCGTGCTGGCCGCCGGGCTGCCGCTCGAGTGGCTGGACCACGGCGTCGGCATGCGCGGGCTGCACGTGCCGGGCGGGATCCTCGACTACTCGCTGCGACGCGGGACGGAGGGCGTCGTGCTCGTGATCGGGGACGGCCTCCAGCCGCCCCCCGGCGGCCTCGTGCTGCCATGGCCCTGGACGGGCGAAACCCCCGGCCCGACCACGGTCAACGGCGCCGAAGCGGCGTGGCAGGACGGCGAGCTCCGGATCCGCGATCTCCCCGCGCGCGTGCACGTGGCACCCCGAGCCGCCGCCACCGCTGCGCGGACGGATGACGTCAGGGACACCAGAGGATGCGGAGCCGGGCGCCGGGCGTGGTGAAGGCGATCCGCGCCGGCAGCTCCAGCGGATCGTCGCCGGCCAGCACCTGGTCGAGCAGTTCGCGCTTGCGCGCGCCGCGGATGAGCAGCAGGCGCGTCCGCGCCGGTGCCAGGCCCGCCGGGGTCAGGCTGACGCGGCGCGTCCAGGGACCTGCGCCGGGGCAGCCGGTGGCGTCGACCGCCACGTAGGGACGGCGGGAGGCGAGGGCGTCGGCCAGCCCGATCATCTTCGGGAACAGCGAGGCGACATGGCCGTCTTCGCCCATTCCGAGCACGACCACGCTGGCAAGGTGCGCGGCGTGCATGTTGGCGATGTCCACCGCTTCCTCGATGCTGCGCCCGGCGCGCGTGATCGCTTCGAAGCGGGCGGCCGCGGCGCGGTCCGCGAGCAGCGAAGCGCGGACCAGGCGGGCGTTGCTGTCGGGGTCGTCCGGGAGCAGCCAGCGTTCGTCGACCAGGGCGACGTCGACCCGGGACCAGTCCAGCGGCGCGCGGGCCAGCGCCGCGTAGGCGGCGCCGGGCGTGTGCCCGCCGGACAGCAGCAGGCGCGCGCGCGGTTCGACCTCGAGCGCGCGGCGCAGCGCGGCGGACAGGGTGACGGCTGCGGCCCAGGCCCACTGCGTGGCGTCCTGGAATGCCTGGAACTCCACGCGCTCGCGCGGCGGGATGCCGGCGTCGCCGCCCGGCGCGCTCACGCGACCGCGCCCTGGCAGGCGATGGCCGCCGCCCCAAGCAGGCCCGGTTCGCGGTGGAGGATCGCACGCGTGGGTACCGCCGCCATCACCGGAGCGAACCGTCCCTTCTGCTCGAAGCGCGCGCGGAAGGCCGAGTGGCGGAGCGGATCCATGAGTTCCAGGGTGACCCCGCCTGCCAGGTACAGCCCGTCCCAGGCGCCAAGGATCAGCACCAGGTCGCCCGCGGCCGATCCGAGCGCGGCGCAGAACACGTCGACCGCCTCGACGCAGCGCGCATCGCCGGCGCGCGCGCCCGCGGCGACGCCCGCCGGAGTCATCGAGCCGGCGTCGCTGCCGGCGATGGCGCAGAGGGCGCGGTGGATGT
>JAAZHF010000371.1 GCA_012510865.1 Gammaproteobacteria bacterium | reverse complement strand
GTCCCGCTGCTGATCCTGTTCTTCGGCTCGATCCGGGTGCTGTCCCTGGTCGAGGGGCGGATCGTGGAGGTGATGCTCGGCGAGCGCATGCCGCGGCGGCCGCTGTACACGGCGCGCGGCCGCAGCATCTGGCAGCGCATCGGCGACATGTTCACCGACGTGCGCACCTGGAGCACGATGCTCTACATGCTGCTGATGCTGCCGCTCGGAGTCGCGTACTTCACCCTGGCGACGACGCTGCTGAGCGTCGGGCTCGGCTTCGTGCTGGCGCCCATCGCGGTCTGGACCGGACTGGTCGAACGCTGGTCGGGCGGCAGCGATGCGGTGATGGTCGGCTTCGACGGCGTCCCGCTCGAGGGCTGGGAACTGGGCCTGATGCTGCTTGCCGGCGTGCTCCTGATGTTCGCCACGCTGCACCTGGCGCGAGCGATCGGCCGTGGCCACGGCCTGCTGGCGAAGCACCTGCTGGTGAAGTCCGCCCAGTACTCCTGAGCGGTCCCCGGCCGGCGGCGGCTAGGCCGCGGCGGGCGATGCCGCGGCCCGCTCCGGGCCACCGGCGCCGGCCTTCGTCGCGGCCGGCGTCGAGGCCGCCGCGTCGTGCAGGGCGATGAAGTCGCGCACCTTCGGATACACCCGGGTCCGCCAGCGGCGGCCGCTGAAGATGCCGTAGTGGCCGGCGCCCTCCACCGTCAGGTGCCCGCGGTCCGGGTCGGCCACGCCGGTGCAGAGGTCGTGCGCCGCGCGGGTCTGGCCGAGGCCGGAGATGTCGTCGAGTTCGCCCTCGACGGTCAGCAGCGCGCAGCCGCGGATCGCCGACGGATCGACGCGCTCGCCGGCGACGTCCCATGCGCCGCGCGGCAGCAGGTGCTCCTGGAAGACCACGCGGATGGTGTCGAGGTAGTAGGCCGCCGGCATGTCGAGCACGGCGTTGTACTCGTCGTAGAAGCGGCGGTGCGAGGCCGCGTCCTCGAGGTCCCCCTTGACCAGGTCCTGGTAGAAGTCCCAGTGCGACATGAAGTGGCGCTCGGGGTTCATGGCCACGAAGCCGGTGTGCTGCAGGAAGCCCGGGTACACGCGCCGGCCACGGCCGGGGTAGTTCGGCGGCACCACATGGATGACGTTGTTCTCGAACCACCACAGCGGACGCTTGGTGGCGAGGTTGTTGACCGCGGTCGGCGATTCACGGGTATCGATCGGGCCGCCCATCATCACCATCGAGCGCGGGACCTGCTCGCCGCGCGAGGCCATCAGCGAGATCGCGGCCAGCACCGGCACGGTCGGCTGGCAGACGCTCATCACGTGCAGGCGCCCGGCGCCGATGTGGCGGATGAACTCCTGGATGTAGGCGACGTAATCGTCGAGCGTGAAGTCGCCGGCCTCCTTCGGCACCATGCGCGCGTCGACCCAGTCGGTGATGTAGACCTTGTGGTCGGGGAGCAGGGTGCGCACGGTGTCGCGCAGCAGCGTCGCGTGGTGCCCCGACAGCGGCGCCACCACCAGCACGGTGGGCTGGTCCTTCATGCCGAGGATGTTCCGGGCGTCGTCGGTGTAGCGCTTGAAGCGCAGCAGCCGGCAGAAGGGCTTGTCGAGCGCGACCTTCTCGACCACCGGCACGTCGTGGCCGTCCTTGGTGACCTGGTGGATGGCGAAGGGCGGCTTCTCGTAGTCCTTGCCGATGCGGTGCAGCAGCTCGTTGCCGGCGGCGATGCGGGCGGCGCCCGGCAGCGAGGCCAGCCAGGTGCCGTCGGCGCCGAAGATCCGCGCGTTGGCCCGCGCCAGTTCGGTGAACGGCGCCATCAGCGTGCGGTTGAGTTCGTGGAGCTGGTACATCATCGGCGGTGGGATCCCTGTTCCTGACGCACCGCAGCATAACGCAGCGACCCCGCGGCGGAAGTGGCGATGGGTCCGTGTCGGCCCGTTCAGCTCCCGGGGCCGGAGGGTCCGTTCAGGCGAGTTCGAGCGCCGTGGCGCCGGGGACGCGCGCCGGCGAGAGCCAGCAGTGCGAGCCGAGCGCGCGGAAACCGACCGCCTCGAAGCGGCGCCGGTAGAACGCGCCGGGGCGACCGATGAAGCCGTCTTCGTCGCCCTCGGCGGCGTCCCCGCGGGCGAAGGCCTCGAGGAAGGCCACGCCGCCGCAGAGCGCGGCCAGCCCCGGCAGGCCGCGGTCGATCTCGCGGGCCTGCAGGTAGTGCAGCACGTCGCTGCAGACCACGAGGTCGGCCGGCGGGCAGGGCCGCAACTGCGCGAAGTCGGCGAAGCGCGCGAAGTGGAGGTTGCGGCGCGCGCCGTGCCTGGCGATCGCGTACTCGCTGCTGTCGAAGCCGAGGTAGCGCAGCTTCGGGCGCAGCTTCAGCAGCGGCGCGCGCCAGGCGCCCTCGCCGCAGCCGATGTCGAGCACGGTCCTGAGCGGACGCTCGAGGTGGTACTCGGCGGTGGCCACCGCCAGGGCCACCTTGCGCGCCAGCCGCTGCCGGCCGCCGATGCCGCCGCGGCGGTACCAGCGGTCGAAGTACGCACGGTCGTAGGTCTTGTCCATGGGCGCGCACGATACCGGCTGCGGCCCCGGCCGTGCGATCCTTGCGGCTTCGAAGCCGGGAGGGGAGCCAATGCAGGCCTACGTCTGGATCAAGTCCGCGCACATCGTCCTGGTGATGGCCTGGGTGGCCGCGGTGTTCTACCTGCCGCGGATCCTGATCAACATCGCCGAGGACGGGGGCAACGCCGCCGTGCGCGATCGACTGGTGCTGATGGGGCGCCGCCTGTACCGCTTCGGCCACGTGATGTTCGGACTGGCGGTGGTGGCCGGCCTGGTGCTGTGGCTGGGCTACCGGGTGCTGCCGGGATTCCCGACCAAGGTGGGCGCGGGGCCCGGCTGGCTGCACGCCAAGCTGCTGCTGGTGGCGGTGATGCTGGCGCTGGACGTGGTCGACGGCCGCCAGCTCAGGTCCGCCGCGCGCGGCGGTCCGCTGCCGTCCACGCGCATGCTGCGCCTGCGCAACGAGCTGCCGGTGCTGATCCTGCTGGTGATCGTCTGGCTCGTGCTGGCCAAGCCCTTCTGAGCC
>JAAZHF010000370.1 GCA_012510865.1 Gammaproteobacteria bacterium | reverse complement strand
TCTATATACTGCGCGACTCCCGACGCCCAGCCAAGGACCAGGAACCCACCCGATGTCACGTTTCCGCCGTCTCCTCCGCTGGCTGCTGCTCCTTGGCGTGCTCGCCGCGATCGCGGGCCTGCTCGCCGCCGGCACGCTGTACTACGTCGTGTCGTCGCGGCTGCCCGAGGTCGACAGCCTGCGCGACGTCGAGCTCCAGGAGCCGATGTACGTCTACGCCAGGGACGGGCGCCTGATGGCCCTGTTCGGCGAGATGCGCCGCTACCCCGTGGACATCGCGGAGGTCCCCGAGGTGGTGAAGCAGGCCTTCATCGCGATCGAGGACAACCGCTTCTACGAGCACGAGGGCGTGGACTACAAGGGCGTCGCGCGGGCGATCTGGCTGATCGCCAAGACCGGGTCGAAGGAGGGCGTGCCCGGCGGCTCGACCATCACCCAGCAGGTCGCGCGCCAGTTCTACCTGAGCCCGGAGGTCAGCTACACGCGCAAGTTCGAGGAGATGCTGCTCGCGATGAAGATGGAGCGGGAGCTGACCAAGGACGAGATCTTCGAGCTGTACCTCAACAAGAGCTTCTTCGGGAACCGCGCCTACGGCATCGCCGCCGCCGCCGAGTTCTACTACGGCAAGAAACTGGCCGACCTGGACCTCGACGAGGTCGCCGCGCTGGCCGCGATCCCGAAGTTCCCTTCCAGCGGCAACCCGGTCTCGAACCCGGAGCGCGCGAAGATCCGCCGCGACTACGTGCTCGAGCGCATGGCCGACCTCGGCTTCGTCAGCCGCGACGAGGCCGCGCGCGCACAGGCGGTGGCGATGCACGCGCGTCCCCACGAGCGGCCGGTCGAGGTCTACTCGCCCTACGTGGCCGAGATGGTGCGCCAGGAAATGATCGCCCGCTACGGCGGCGACGTCCTGACCCGCGGCTACCACGTCACCACCACCATCGACCCCGTGATGCAGGCGGCCGCGGAGCAGGCGGTGCGCGACGGCCTGTCGGTCTACGACCACCGCCATGGCTGGTCGAAGGTGGAGCAGGCCTTCGAGCTGGCCGACGGCGAGGACCCGGCCACCGTCGCGGCGCGCCTGCGCGGGATCCCCGCGCAGTCGGGGCTGCTGCCGGCGATCGTCCTGCGCACGGGCGGCGGCACGGCCGACGTGGTGCTGGCCGATGCCACCGTGGTCACGCTGGACGCCGCCTCCAGTCGCTGGACCGGGCGCAGCCCCGATGCCCTGCTCAAGCGCGGCGACCTGACCCGCGTGCGGCGGATCGAGCCCCGGGGCAAGGACGGCGCACCGGCACCGGTCGATGCGGAGCCGTCCTGGCAGCTCGACCAGTTGCCGCGCGGCCAGGCCACCCTGGTATCGCTCGAGCACGACACTGGCGCGCTGCGTGCGCTGGTGGGCGGCTTCAGCTTCGCCGGGCAGAAGTCCAACCGCGCCACCCAGGCGCGGCGGCAGCCGGGATCGAGCTTCAAGCCCTTCATCTACGCCGCCGCCTTCGAGCGCGGCTTCAACCCGGCCTCGATCGTGCCCGACGCGCCGGTGGTGTTCCGGATGCGGCGCGGGCAGGACTGGCGCCCGCAGAACGACGACGGCCGCTTCATGGGTCCGATGCGGCTGCGCGAGGCCCTGGTGCGCTCGCGCAACCTGGTCTCGGTGCGACTGCTCGACGCCATCGGCGTCGACTACGCGAGGAAATACATCAGCAACATGGGCTTCGAGGAGTCGGAGCTTCCACCGAACCTGTCGATCGCGCTGGGCACGCCCTCGCTCGCGCCGCTGGACATCGCCCGTGGCTACAGCGTGTTCTCCAACGGCGGCTTCCTGATCACCCCCTGGTACATCGACGAGGTCCGCGACCGCGACGGCCAGCTCATCTTCAAGGAAAATCCCGCGGTGGCCTGCCGCAGCTGCGGCGCGGGCGGCGCTCCCGGCGTCCCGGCCACCGTCATCGACGGCTTCAACCTGGGGCCGGCCGCCTCGCCGGTGGAAGCCACCAGCAGCGCGCAGGCCGTCGAGGAGCCCGACCCCGACGCGGTGATCGCGCCGCGCGCGATCGATCCGCGCGTGGCCTACCAGCTGGTCTCGATGATGCGCGACGTCGTCGTGCGCGGCACCGGCGCCCAGGCCCGGGTCCTCGGCCGCGAGGACGTGGGCGGCAAGACCGGCTCCACCAACGACCACCGCGACGCCTGGTTCTCCGGCTTCGGCGGCAGCCTGTCGACCGTGGTCTGGGTCGGCAGGGACGACAACCGCTCGCTCGGCCACCGCGAATACGGCGGCCGCTCGGCGCTGCCGATCTGGATCGACTTCATGCGCGTGGCGCTCGAAGGCATGCCGATCGCGGCCAACGAGCCGCCGGAGGGCATGGTGCGCGTGTCGGTCAGCGCGAGCGGCAGGCTGCTGCCCGCGGGCGAAGGCGGGATCACCGAATGGGTCAAGGCCGAGGACCTCGAACGCATGGAGTCCAGCTTCGACGACTTCGACGAAGGCATGCCGGCCGAGGAGGCCTTCGACATCTTCTGACCCCCGCATCGGGTACGCTTGCGCGGCCAGTACGGAGGGCCCCGCAATGCACCGAGCCCGACAGCATGCCGAGCGGCGCACGCGCGAGCGGCGCCACCGGCTCGCCCACGAGGCCGCCAGGCTGATGGCCGAAGGCGGCATCCGCGACTTCCACCAGGCCAAGCTCAAGGCCGCCGAGCGCCTCGGGATCCGGGACGACGCATCGCTGCCGCGCAACCGCGAGGTCGAGGACGCGCTGCGCGAGTACCAGCGCCTGTTCCTGGGCGACGCCCACGCCGAGGGCCTCCGCGTCCGCCGCGAGGCGGCGCTGCACGCGCTGGAATTCTTCTCCCCCTTCGACGCGCGGCTGGTGGGCCCGGTGCTGGAGGGCACGGCCGACCCGCATTCGCCGGTCTCGCTCCACCTCTACAGCGACGACGCCGAATCGGTGCAGCGTTTCCTGGACGAACACGGCATCCCGGCGACCTCGAGCAGCCGGCGCCTGCGCCTGGACCGTGCACGCGACGGCGAATTCCCCGTGTGGCTCTTCAGCGCCGACGACCTGGCCTTCGACGTGACCGTGCTTCCCGCCGCCACGCTGCGCCAGGCGCCCCTGTCCGGCGTGGACGAGAAGCCGATGCGCCGGGCCTCGCTCTCCCAGCTCAGGCTGCTGCTCGAGGAAGCCGACGCCGCCGGCGGCGGGCTGGCCGCCGCGGGCAGATGAGGCCAGGCACGAAAGCGCCCCGTGGTGCGGGGCGCGATCGGTGGAGCCGGGGTGGATCCCGTCAGCGCCTGTCGACGCCGACGTAGTCGCGCGGGCCGGCACCGGTGTAGATC
>JAAZHF010000369.1 GCA_012510865.1 Gammaproteobacteria bacterium | reverse complement strand
GAGTTACCTGACCCTGTCGCGCGCCGCGGCCACGCTGTCAGGGGGCGAGAGCCAGCGCATCCGCCTGGCCTCCCAGATCGGCTCCCGCCTGGTGGGGGTGCTCTACATCCTGGATGAGCCCTCCATCGGCCTGCACCAGCGGGACAACGCCAAGCTGCTGGGCACCCTGCGCGACCTGCGGGACCTGGGCAACACCCTGATCGTGGTGGAGCACGACGAGGAGACGCTGCGCAGCGCCGACTGGCTGGTGGACATCGGTCCGCGGGCCGGCGAGTTCGGCGGCCACGTCGTCTACCAGGGGGAGCCTGAGGGCATTCTCGACTGCGCCGAGTCCATCACCGGCCAGTACCTGTCCGGGGCGCGGCGGATCGAGGTACCCGCCACGCGCCATGCGCCCAACCCGAAGTTCGCGCTGCGCCTGCTGGGCGCCACCGGCAACCACCTGAAGGACGTCGCCCTGGTGATCCCGAACGGGCTGTTCACCGTGGTCACCGGGGTTTCCGGCTCGGGCAAGTCGACCCTGGTCAACGACACCCTGTACGCGCTGGCCGCGAACGAGATCAACGGCGCCTCCCACAAGCCCGCGCCGTTCCGCGAGGTCGCGGGCCTGGACCTGTTCGACAAGGTGGTCGACATCGACCAGTCCCCGATCGGGCGCACGCCGCGCTCCATCCCCGCCACCTACACCGGCCTGTTCACGCCGCTGCGCGAGCTGTTCGCACAGGTGCCGGAGGCGCGGGCGCGGGGCTACGGTCCTGGGCGCTTCAGCTTCAACGTCCGCGGCGGCCGCTGCGAGGCCTGCCAGGGCGACGGCCTGATCAAGGTCGAGATGCACTTCCTCCCCGACGTCTACGTGCCCTGCGACGTGTGCCAGGGCAAGCGCTACAACCGCGAAACGCTGGAGATCCGCTACAAGGGCCTGAACATCCACGAAGTCCTGGAGCTGACGGTCGAGGCCGCGCTGGACCTGTTCCACGCGGTGCCCGCGCTGGCGCGCAAGCTCGAGACCCTGGCCGACGTCGGCCTGGGCTACATCCGCCTGGGCCAGTCCGCGACGACCCTCTCCGGCGGCGAGGCGCAGCGCGTCAAGCTGTCCAAGGAGCTGTCGCGCCGCGACACCGGGCGCACTCTGTACATCCTCGACGAGCCGACCACCGGCCTGCACTTCCACGACATCGACCACCTGCTCGGCGTGCTGCACAAGCTGCGCGACGACGGCAACACGGTGGTGGTGATCGAACACAACCTGGACGTGATCAAGACCGCGGACCACGTGATCGACCTGGGTCCCGACGGCGGCCACCGCGGCGGCGAGATCATCGCCCAGGGCACACCGGAGGAAGTCGCGGCGATGCCGGAGTCGCACACCGGCCGCTTCCTCGCCCGGCTGCTGGAGGAGCATGCGGCGCGCTCCTCCACCCCGGTTGCCGCGGCCGCGCCCGGTCCGCGCTCCCGCGGCAGGACAGGAACCCCCACGCGCCGCCGCAAGGCGAGGGACATTTCATGAGCCAGCATCCCGATGCACACGGCACGCTCCTCCACCGCCTGCCGATCGAACTCCGCTGGCGCGACCTGGACGCCTTCAACCACGTCAACAACTCGAACTTCATGACCTACCTCGAAGAGGCGAGGATCCGGTGGTTCGAGTCGCTGGGCGAAGAGTGGGTGACCGAACGCACGGCGCCGCTGCTGGCGGCGGTGCACATGAACTACCGCCAGCCGATCCCCTACCCCGGCTCGATCGTGGTCGAGCTGACCGCCGACCGCGTCGGCAACAGCAGCGTCACCCTGGGCCACCGCATCACCAGCGCCGACGGGAGCATCCTGCATGCCGACGGCCACGTCGTCATGGTCTGGGTGGAGCGCGGCAGCGGTCGCCCGACCACCCTTCCCGACGCGGTGAGGCGCGTGGCCTCCGGCTGAGCCGATCCTGCGCTCAGGCGGTGCCGGTCTCGTCCGCGCCGCCGCGCAGGCCGTGGCGGTTCATCAGCCGGTACAGGGTGACCCTCGAGATCCCGAGGTCGCTGGCGGCCGCCTGCAGCCGCCTGCCGTTGCGCAACAGGGCGCGCTCGATCGCGGCGCGCTCGCCCTCCATCCGGGCCTCGTCCAGGGTCTGCAGGACCGGCACGGCGTCTTCCAGGCGCAGGTCGCGCGCGGTGATCCGCGGACCCTCGGCCATCACCACCGCCTGCCGCACGCGGTTGACCAGTTCGCGCACGTTTCCCGGCCAGGGATGGTCGTGCATCGCCACCAGGGCGTCGCGGGTGAAGCCGAGGCAGCGGTGCCCGCCCTCGCCCGCGTGCCGTGCCAGCGCCCAGGCCGCCAGCAGCTCGATGTCGCCGGCGCGCTCCCTGAGCGGCGGCATGCGCAGTTCGATCACGCGGAGCCGGTGGTACAGGTCCTCGCGGAACCTGCCGCTATCGACCGCGGCCGCGAGGTCGACGTGGGTGGCGCACAGGATCCTCGCATCGACCGGGATCTCCTCGTGCCCGCCCAGCCGCTGGATCGTGCCCTGCTCGAGGAAGCGCAGCAGCGATGCCTGTGACTCCAGTGGGAGATCGCCGATCTCGTCGAGGAACAGGGTGCCGCCGTCGGCGAGTTCGAAGCGGCCGCGCTTGCGCTGGCTGGCGCCGGTGAAGGCACCCCGCTCGAAGCCGAACAGTTCGGACTGGACGAGGCTCTCGGGGATCGCGCCGCAGTTGATGACCACCAGCGGCGCGCCGTGGCGGGCGGAGTGGCGGTGGATCGCCGCCGCCGCGAGCTCCTTTCCGGTTCCGGTTTCGCCCCAGATGCACACCGGCGCCCCGGTCAGCGCCGCGCGGCGCAGCTTGCGGTAGAGCAGCTGCATCACCGGGCTCTCGCCGACCATGCCGTCGGGCGGTGGCACGACCGTCGCCGCGTCCCGTGCAAGCCGCGCCATGCCGTGGGCATGCCCGAGCACCGTGGCCAGCAGGCCGCCCTCGCAGGGCAGGACCACGTAGTCGTGGCAGTGGTCGCAGACCAGCTCGCGCACCGCGTCCAGCCTCACCTGGCCAGGGGCCAGCCCCGCCACCCAGGCGATGCCGTTGCGGCCCAGCACCTCGCGGATGCGCTCCAGCCGGGCTTCGGAGGGAACGTCGCAGCCGCGCAGGTCCAGCAGTCCGGCGCCGCGGCGCTCTTCGGGCACGGCGCCGGGCAGCGCGCCCGGGCCGGAAACCACCCGCGGTCGCCATCCCCGCTCGAGCAGGCCGGGTGGAAGGGCGGCGACCATTCCATCGCCGGCCACCCTCCAGTGGATGAATTCGCGCGCTCCCGCTCCAGTGCATCCGGGCATTCGTGTTGCGCAGCACCCGCCCCCCGCCGGATGGCCCTCCCGTCCGTGTCCACACCAGCGAACGGGGGCGCCGGCAGGTGCCGGACATGCACAAGCCTGAACCCGGCTTCAGAACCGGATCGGCAGGCGGGCGACCAGGGTCACGTCCGGCGTGTCGCTCGTCATGCCCGCACCCAGCGCGACGTTGAGGCTGGCGCGATCGTTGATGCGATAGGTGCCGCCGAGCATGAGCGTGCCCAGCGAATAGCGCACCGCGCCGGGAAGGTCGCTGCCGTTCTGCTGCGACGGCGCCACGATGCTGTGGTCGTAGCCGATGCTGATGGCCGCGCGGTCGTTGAGCGCAAGGCCGACGCCGATGTTGAAGCCGAAGATGTCGCCGGCGTCGATCTCGCCCAGCAGCTCGGTGGTGGTCTGCGGGAACCCCTCGGGCGCACCGGTCAGCGTGGTGCGCGAGACGTCCTCGCGGGCGAAGTTGTGGAGGTAGCTCAGGCTCCCGAAGAACACCACCGGGTCGGAGGCGAACATCCAGGTCAGGCCGGGCTGGATCGAGGCGAAGCCGCTGCCGGTCGGGAGCTCCAGCGGAAGCCCGGTTCCGGTGATGCCGGAGTCGCCGTCCTGCAGGCAGCGGGTCACGCAGTCGGTGGTGACTTCGAACAGGTCGCGGCCGGTGCGGGTCTTGTAGCGCAGCCAGACGACGTAGAACGGGCGGTCGGGTCCCTTGTTCGCGAACTGGTAGCGCGCGGTCAGCTCGATGTCGCCGAGCCCGCTGCCATCGGCGCTGAACACGCGGTCCTGCGCGGCGCCTTCGAAGAACTCGCGGCTGACCGTGTCGCCGCGGAGGTAGGTGTACGGCACCCGCGCCTCGAGTTCGAAGCGCTTGCCGACGCCGTAGCGCGCGGCCAGCGCCGCGGTGACGCTCGTGGTCTTCACCTGGCGCACGTCGATCAGGCCGATGAGGATGGCCGGGATCACGGTGTAGCCGATCAGCGCCACGCGGTCGTTGGAGTAGTACCCCGTCTGCAGCGAGGGCTCGAGGACCAGCGTGCCCCGCGGCGTGAGGACGCCGGGCTGGTCGAAGATCTGGGCCACCTCCGGCGGCCGCGTCGATTCCTCGGGCGCCTGCCCGACCGGCGCCTGCCTGTCCTGCGCGGCGGCGGTCCCGGTCGCCGCCGGGGCCCCCGCCGGCAGCGCGCCCAGGGACGCGCCGCGCGCCCGCAGCGCATCCAGGCGGGCGGCATCCACGCCCGCGGCGGACCCGTCCGCGGCGCCGTGCCGCCCCTCCAGGTAGGCGCGCAAGGCCTGGATCTCCCGTGCCTGCGCGTCCAGCCGCTCTTCCAGCGCCCGGATCCTGGCCTCGCTGTCCACGCCCGCGTCCCCGGCCGTCGCGGCCGCCTGCGCCCAGGCCTGCAGCGGAAGGGCCAGCGCCGCGGCCAGCAGGCCCGCCTGTCCGAAGCGCGCCGGGAGCCGCATCACGGCGTCCCCACCGCGCCGATCCCGGCGCGGGACAGCGCGTCGCTGAAGTTCAGCGCCTGCAGCAGCCCCAGGGCGTTGCTGCCCGCTTCGATGGTGGTCGACACGCGGATATGCACGCCATCCAGCGTGTTCTGCAGCACCAGGCCGGCGCCGCCGCTGCCGGTGCCGGGGTCATGGACGTTGCCCGGGCCGACCTGCACCAGCTGCAGCTGGTGGAGACGGGCCAGCTCGCGGGCCTGCTCCGGGGTCATGCCGGCGATGTCGGGAACCACGATCCTCAGCGACGCGACCAGCTCGCCGTCGACCCAGGCGAGGCGCTCGAAGCCGAACGAGACCCGCAGGCCGGAAGGCAGCGCGTACCCGCCGCGCATCGCGTCCAGCCGCGCCTGTCCGAGCGGGACCCAGCCGTCGGGCAGCGCAGGCTCGGATGCAGAGCCCGCCCCCGGCCAGCCGATGGCCGCGAGCGCGAGCAGCAGGGTGACCAGCAGTTGCCAGCCGAGGCGGCCTGCATTGGGCGTCTTCATCTCAGATGTCCCCCGGTCCGCGGCGCGGGATCACCACGTCCTGCAGGCCACCGCGCTGGATCGCGCCGGCCAGGGGCGCCATGGGTGCGACCCGCCAGTCGCGCGGATGGTTGAACGCCGCGAGCTCGCGGCGGTTGTGGACGACGAACAGCACGCGGTTGTCCCACAGGCGGTCGAATTCGCGCCGCGGCAGCAGCCGGGTGCCGCGCGCGGGATCCCCGACCAGCACGCGCCCCTGCCGCATGCCCTTCACCACCACGAAATGCCGGTAGCCGCGGTCGTTCAGGAGCACGATCGCGGGCAGGCCCTCGTCGAGCAGGCGGTCCAGCGGAACCTCGAAGCCGTCGGCGGTGAAGCCCTCGGCCTCCAGGTAGGCGCGCATGTCGAGGAGCGAAAAGCCCTCGCGCCGGATCCGGGCCTGGTCGCCGCGCTGGTACATCCGCCGGAACACCTCGGCCTCGCTGACCGGGTGTCCGTACTGGAAGGTCAGCAGGGTCGCCACCGCGGCCGAGCCGCAGCTGAAGTCGTACTGCTGCGGCACCGTCGTGCGGTAGCGCGCCGCCTTCAGGCTGGTGACCGGCAGCGAATAGGCACCGCCGTTGGGCAGGCGCAGCTCCGCGCTCGCCGCCTGCGCGGGAACCGGCGACAGCGCCAGCCCCGCCAGCAGCGCGGCGAGGCCCGGCGCGAAGGCGCGCCCGCGCCGGCTCACGGCCCGGGTCCACCGAACTTCACGTTGACGGCGGTCCCGTTCTGGATCAGCACGTTGGCGCCGCTGTTCTGGATCACGGTGTTGATGCCCGCGGCATTGCCGAAGGCCCCGCCGGTGACGATGTTCTGTCCACCCGTGGTCCCCACCGCGGTGTTGCCGTCCACCCGGCCCTGGTTGTCGACGTGGACCTCGACGGTGCTGGAATCTCCCCCGCGCATCCGCTGGAGGGTCGAGCCCGGCACGGCTTCGCCGAAGCCGTCGACCGGCACGGGCGCATCGGGGACGGGCGACAGCGCGAGCGCACTGGCGAGGATCGGTATGACGATGGCAGGCATGGCGACCTCCTTGCGCGGGCGTCGCACCGCGGACCGACGCCCGCGGTGCGCGCCCTGCGGACTCACGGCCCGCTGGTGCCGAGGTTCAGGTTGGCCTGGACGGTGATGCCCTGCTGGATGAGCGAGGACGCACCGCTGTTCTGCGCCATGACCATGATGCCGGCCGCGCCGTTGGCCGAGCCGTCCATCGAGTTGGACATGTCGAAGGCGCCGCCGTGGGCCCAGCTGGTGCCGCCGGCACCACCTGCCCCGCCGGTGCCCTCGCCGCCGGTCGCGGTGCCGCCGGCACCGTCGCCGCCGTCGCCGCCGTCGCCGCCGGTGGCCAGCGCTTCGCCGCTGCTGCCG
This sequence comes from Gammaproteobacteria bacterium, assembly GCA_012510865.1. Classification (GTDB taxonomy): domain Bacteria; phylum Pseudomonadota; class Gammaproteobacteria; order Xanthomonadales; family Xanthomonadaceae; genus Luteimonas. The sequence continues at coordinate 3 of JAAZHF010000369.1, read as the reverse complement.
GAG
>JAAZHF010000033.1 GCA_012510865.1 Gammaproteobacteria bacterium | reverse complement strand
GCTGAGCGTGTAGCATCGTGGGCATGGACATCTTCATCCTGCACCGTGGCGATGCGCAGCTGCTCGTCAGCATGCCTCACGACGGCACCCACGTGCCCGATCCGATCGCCTCCCGCCTCGATCCCGGCGCGCGGGGCGTGCCCGACACCGACTGGCACGTCGCCCGGCTCTACGATTTCGCCCGCGGGCTGGGGGCATCGGTGCTGGTCCCCACGCATTCGCGCTACGTGGTCGACCTCAACCGCAGCGAGGACGACACCTCGCTCTACCCGGGCCAGAACACCACCGGCCTGTGCCCGGTGCGCCGGTTCGACGGCGGCCCGGTGTACCTGGAAGGCAGGGAGCCTTCGCAGGAGGAGGTGCGCTCGCGCGTCGACGCCTACTGGCGGCCGTACCACGACGCCCTGGCCGGCGAACTCGGGCGCCTGCGCGCGGCGCACGGCCGCGTGGTGCTGTGGGAGGGACATTCCATCCGCGGCGAGATCCCCTGGCTGTTCCCGGGCCGGCTGCCCGACCTCAACCTCGGCACCGCCGGCGGCGCCAGCTGCTCCCCGGAGCTGGCCGCACGGCTGGCCGTGGTGTTGTCGAAGCAGGACGGTTTCGACTGGGTCGCCAACGGCCGCTTCAAGGGCGGGTACATCACCCGCCACTACGGCCGTCCGGAGCAGGGCGTGGAAGCGGTGCAGATGGAGACCAGCCAGCGCTGCTACATGGACGAGGCGACGTTCGAATGGCTGCCCGAGCGGGCCGCAAAGCTGCAGCCGGTGCTGCGCGCGCTGCTCGAGGCGACCCTGCAGTAGCACGGACGGCCCCTGCCTCCCTGTAGGAGCGGCTACAGCCGCGATCCAGGACTCTCGGCCCATGCAATCGCGGCTGTAGCCGCTCCTACAGATCCAGGGGCAGGGGGTTCAGACGTCCAGGCTGGCGAGGTCGCCCTTCTCCTCCAGCCAGGACTTGCGGTCGGAAGCGCGCTTCTTGGCGAGCAGCATGTCCATCAGCGAGCGCGTCAGGTCGGGGTCGTCGACGGTCAACTGCACCAGGCGGCGGGTGTCGGGATGGATGGTGGACTCGCGCAGCTGCGAGGGGTTCATCTCGCCCAGGCCCTTGAAGCGGGTGACGTTGACCGCGCCCTTGATCCTTTCGCGCGCGATCTTCTCCAGCAGCAGCCGCTTCTCCTCTTCGTCCAGCGCGTAGAACACCTGCTTGCCCACGTCCGCGCGGTACCGCGGCGGCATCGCCACGAACACGTGCCCGGCGCGCACCAGCGCTGGGAAGTGGCGCAGGAACAGCGCCGCCAGCAGGGTCGCGATATGCAGGCCGTCGGAGTCGGCGTCGGCCAGGATCACCACCTTCCCGTAGCGCAGGCCGGAGATGTCGTCCTTGCCTGGGTCGCAGCCGATCGCGATCGCCAGGTTGTGCACCTCTTCCGACGCGAGCCCGCTGCCCGCGGCCACCTCCCAGGTGTTCAGGATCTTGCCGCGCAGCGGCAGGATGGCCTGGAAATCCTTGTCGCGCGCCTGCTTGGCCGAACCGCCCGCGGAATCGCCCTCGACCAGGAACAGCTCGGTGCGCGACAGGTCCTGGCTGGTGCAGTCGGCCAGCTTGCCCGGGAGGGCGGGGCCCTGGGTCACCTTCTTGCGGGTGATCTGCTTCTCGGTCTTCAGGCGCGCGCTGGCCCGGTCGATGGCCAACTGCGCGATCTTCTCGCCGAGTTCGACGTGGCTGTTGAGCCAGAGGGTGAAGGCGTCCTCGGCGGCGCCCTCGATGAAGCCGGCGGCCTGGCGCGAACTCAGCCGCTCCTTGGTCTGGCCGCTGAACTGCGGGTCGCTCATCTTCAGGCTGAGCACGAAGGCGACGCGGTCCCAGACGTCCTCGGGCGCCAGCTTCACGCCGCGCGGCAGCAGACCGCGGAACTCGCAGAACTTGCGCAGCGCATCGGTGAAGCCCGAACGCAGGCCGTTGACGTGGGTGCCGTGCTGCGGCGTCGGGATCAGGTTGACGTAGCTCTCCTGCACGAGCTCGCCCTCGGGGATCCAGGCGGCGGCCCAGTCCACGATCTCGGTGTCCTTCTTCAGGCCGCCCAGGAACAGCTCCGGCGGCAGCGCCTCGCGCCCGGCCAGCTCGCCGGCCAGGTAGTCGCGCAGGCCGTCGGCGTAGTGCCACTGGTCGCGCTCGCCGCTGGCCTCGTCGAACAGGGTCACGGTCAGGCCGGGGCAGAGCACCGCCTTGGCCCGCAGCAGGTGGCGCAGCGCGCGCAGGTTGAACGTCGGCGTGTCGAAGTATTTCGGGTCGGGCCAGAAGCGCAGCCGGGTGCCGGTATTGCGCCGGCCCACCGTGCCCACGACCTCGAGCCCGCTGGCCGGGTCGCCGTCGCGGAAGGCCATGCGGTACTCGCTGCCCTCGCGCTTGATGTGGACCTCGACCAGGGTCGAGAGCGCATTGACCACGCTCACGCCGACGCCGTGCAGGCCGCCGGAGAAGGCGTAGTTGCGGTTGCTGAACTTGCCGCCGGCGTGCAGCCGCGTGAGGATCAGCTCGACCCCCGGCACCTTCTCCTCGGGATGGATGTCCACGGGCATGCCGCGGCCGTCGTCGGCGACCTCGCAGCTGCCGTCCCTGTACACCGTGACCGCGATCTCCCGCGCGTGCCCGGCGAGGGCCTCGTCCACGGCGTTGTCCACGACCTCCTGGGCCAGGTGGTTGGGCCGGGAGGTGTCGGTGTACATGCCGGGGCGGCGCTTGACCGGGTCAAGGCCGGACAGGACTTCGATGTCGGCGGCGTCGTAGCGGGAGCTCATCGGAAGAAGGCGGGTCGGGAGGACGGGGGGAGCCGGCCAGAATGGCGACGGGGCAGGGGCGGGTCAAGGAGGCATTGACCCCGATCAAGCCCACGGGGGGTGGGACGGCCGAAGATCACGGACCACCGTCCAAGGAGAGCCCGTCCGTGAGCAACGCAGCGACCGATCCCTACGCCGATCTCCACCAGAGCTACGGGCGCTGCCTGCGCGACAAGGACTTCATCGGCCGCTTCTACGACGTCTTCCTCGCCAGCAACCCGGACGTGCCGCCGATGTTCGCCCGGACCGATTTCAGCAAGCAGCGCATGGCGCTGCGCCGCGGCATCACCATGGCGATCTTCCACGCCGGCGGCAGCAGGGTCGTCGACCGCGGCATCGACGAGATGGCCGGGGTCCACGCCCGGGGCGGCCGCTGCCCGGTGCCGGCGGCGCTGTACCGGGACTGGGTCGCGAGCCTGCTGAAGGTGGTGGAGGAGACCGATCCGGAGGCCGACGCGGCGCTGATGGCACGCTGGCGCGAGGCCCTGGGCGTGGTCGTGGACACCTTCCAGGCCCGCGACGCCGCCCCGGCGGCGCCCGACACCGCGGAGCGCTCCGGGGCGCGGGGCCTGTTCTCGCGGGTGATGCAGGGGCTCAAGGCATAGCAGGGCCGAGGGTGGGGGGGATCGCGGCTGTAGCCGCTCCCACACGATCGGGGCCGCTGCAACCGGCGCCACTCCCTGTGGGAGCGGCTACAGCCGCGATCCGCGCCCCGTCAAGGTCGCCCCGCTCACCGCCAGCCGGTAGACTATGGCTTTCCTGCGGCAGCATGACCATGACTCCCCTCATTTTCGTCACCGGCGGCGTGGTGTCCTCGCTGGGGAAGGGAATTTCCGCGGCCTCGCTCGCGGCCATCCTCGAAGCCCGCGGCCTGCGGGTGACGATGATGAAGCTCGACCCCTACATCAACGTCGACCCGGGCACCATGAGCCCGTTCCAGCACGGCGAGGTGTACGTCACCGACGACGGCGCCGAGACCGACCTCGACCTCGGCCACTACGAGCGCTACGTCAACGTGCGCCTGTCGGGGAAGAACTCGATCACCACCGGAAAGATCTACGAGCACGTGATCCGCAAGGAGCGCCGCGGCGACTACCTGGGCGCCACCGTGCAGGTG
>JAAZHF010000368.1 GCA_012510865.1 Gammaproteobacteria bacterium | reverse complement strand
GGCCGAGCCAGCCGGCCTCGCTGACGCGCACCTCGTACCAGGTCGGCAGGCCCTGGATGTTCGACGGGAAGATGTTGCGCGGGCCGACCGGAACGCCCATCCGCAGGATCGCCTTGGCGAACAGCTCGTTGGCCGAGGCCGACCCGGAGCCGTTGACGTTGGCGAATTTCACCACGAAGTCGTTCACCGCCTGCAGCGGCGCGTGCGCCGGCGTCATGCCAGGGCCTCCCCGGCCACGGTCCGGCCGGCGCCGGCGTGGGCCTCGAGCAGCAGGAACTTCTGCATGTCCCAGGCACCGGTCGGGCAGCGCTCGGCGCACAGACCGCAGTGCAGGCAGACGTCCTCGTCCTTGACCATCACCCGCAGGGTCTTCAGCGGCCCGGATACATACAGCGGCTGGTCGAGGTTCAGCGCCGGCGCGGTCAGCCGCGTGCGCAGGTCGGCCTCGTCGCCGTTGGCGGTGAAGGTGATGCAGTCGGTGGGGCAGATGTCCACGCAGGCGTCGCACTCGATGCACTTGTCGCGCGTGAACACCGTCTGCACGTCGCAGTTGAGGCAGCGCTGCGTCTCCTTCCAGGCGGTCGCGGCATCGAAGCCGAGCTCGACCTCGACGCGCATGCTGTCCAGCTTCTTCGCCGCTTCCGACCACGGCACCGCGAAGCGCTCGTCGTGGGAGACGGCGTTGTCGTAGCGCCATTCGTGGATGCCCATCTTCTGCGATTCGAGGCTGGCGGAGGGCGCGGGTCGCTCGCGCGGGTCCCGGCCCGACAGAAGGCGGGCGATCGAGATCGCGGCGGCGTGGCCGTGGGCGACCGCCCAGATGATGTTCTTCGGGCCGAACGCGGCGTCGCCGCCGAACAGCACGTGCGGCAGGGTCGACTGGTGGGTGGTTCCGTCCACCACCGGCATGCCCCGTTCGTCGAACCCGATGCCGAGGTCGCGTTCGATCCAGGGGAAGGCGTTCTCCTGCCCGACCGCGACCAGCACCTCGTCGCAGGGGATCACGTCGTCGGGCTCGCCGGTGGGAACCAGCCGGCGGCGGCCGCCGGCGTCGTACTCGGCGCGCACGCGCTCGAAGCGCATCCCGGTCAGCCGCCCGCTCGCGTGCTCGAAGGCCTTGGGCACGCGGTAGTCGAGGATCGGGATGCCCTCGTGCATCGCGTCCTCCTTCTCCCAGGGGCTGGCCTTCATCTCGTCGAAGCCGGAGCGGACCACCACCCTGACGTCCTCGCCGCCGAGCCGGCGCGCCGAACGGCAGCAGTCCCTCGCGGTGTTGCCGCCGCCCAGCACCAGCCCCCTGCGGCCGATGCGGGTGACGTGGCCGAAATAGACGTTGGCCAGCCAGTCCAGGCCGACGTGGATGCTGGCCGCGCACTCGCGGCGGCCCGGCAGGTCGAGGTCGCGCCCGCGCGGCGCTCCGCTGCCGACGAAGACGGCGTCGTAGCCCCGGGCCAGCAGCGAACGCATCGAGTCGATCCGCGTGCCGCCGACGAACTCCACGCCCATGTCGAGGATGTACCCGGTTTCCTCGTCGATGACCTCCTCGGGCAGGCGGAAGCGCGGCACCTGGGTGCGCATGAAGCCGCCGGGCTTCGGGTCGGCCTCGAACACGGTGACGGCGTAGCCCAGCGGCGCCAGGTCGCGCGCGACCGTCAGCGACGACGGGCCCGCGCCCACGCAGGCCACGCGATGGCCGTTGCCCTCCGGCGGCGGCCTGGGCATGCGCGGGCGCACGTCGCCCTTGTGGTCGGCGGCCACGCGCTTGAGGCGGCAGATGGCCACCGGCTGGGGCTTCCCGCGCATCGATCCGGGACCGTTGTTCTCCTCCACCCGGCCGCGGCGGCAGGCGGGCTCGCAGGGCCGGTCGCAGGTACGGCCCAGGATCCCCGGGAACACGTTGCTCACCCAGTTGACCATGTACGCATCGGCGTGGCGGCCGGCGGCGATCAGGCGGATGTACTCGGGGACCGGGGTGTGCGCTGGGCAGGCCCACTGGCAGTCGATGACCCTGTGGAAGGTCCCGGGCGTGCTGATGTCGGTCGGCTCCACTGCGACCCCCCGCTGCTGGCGGGCCGGACGCGCCGGCCCTCGCTTGCGGGGACAGTCTAGGCGCAACCGCCGGCCTGCATTGCCGCGCCGCAGCACGCTGACGCCGACCGCCCCGGATGGGAGAATCCGGTGATGGATACCCGTCATCGGCAGGCCCGCGCGTTCGCGCCGGCGGGCGTGGGCAACATCGGCGTCGGCTTCGACCTGCTCGGCCACGCCGTGGATGGACCGCGCGACGTGGCCACCGTGCGGGTCATCCGCGAGCCCGTCGTGCGCGTGGACGCCATCCGCGGCGATGCGCGCGGCATCGGGGCCATCCCGCTGGCGGCCGCGGAGAACACCGCGGGCCGCGCGCTGCAGGCGCTGCGCGCAGCGCTGGGCCTGGCCCACGGCTTCGCGGTGGAGCTGGACAAGGGGATCCCGCTGGGTTCGGGCATGGGCGGCTCGGCCGCGTCCTGCGTGGCGGCGCTCGTCGCCGCCAACGCCCTGCTCGCCGAGCCGCTGCCGCGCGAAGCGCTCTACCCGTTCGCGCTCGAGGGCGAGTGGGCATCGACCCGCAGCCGCCAGGGCGACAACGTCGGGCCGATGCTGGTCGGCGGCGTCGCCCTCGCGACGCCGGCGCGCCTGCTGCCCCTCGAGGCCCCTGGATGGCTGCACTGCGTCGTGGTCCAGCCCGACCTCGTGCTGGAGACCCGCCGCGCGCGCGCGGTCCTGGCCGATCCCTACCCGCTCGCCACGGTGGTCGAGCACTCGACCCACCTGGCCCTGTTCCTCACCGGCCTCGCCCGCGCCGACGCGGGCCTGATCGCCGAGGGGCTGCGCGACGTGCTGGTCGAACCCCGGCGCGCTCCGCTGGTCCCCGGCTTCGCCGCGGTCAAGGAGGCCGCGCTCGCCCACGGCGCGCTGGGCGCCAGCCTGTCGGGCGGCGGGCCCTCGTGCTTCGCCTGGTTCGCATCCAGGGCGGCCGCCGAGGCCGCGTCGCAGCCGATGGTCCAGGCCTTCGCCGGCGCCGGGGTCGCCGCCCGTGCCTACGTCTCGCCGGTGGCCGGACCCCGCGCCGAGGTGCTCGACGCCGCCTGAGGCAGGGCCGCCGCGCCCGGCGCCGGTTCGTCGCGCCGCACGCGGAACCATGCCGCGTACAGCGCCGGCACGAACAGCAGCGTCAGCACCGTGGCCACCGTCAGGCCGCCCATGATCGCCACCGCCATCGGCCCGAAGAAGACGCTGCGCGACAGCGGCACCGTGGCCAGGATCGCCGTGAGCGCGGTGAGCACGATAGGGCAGAAGCGACGCACCGTGGCGTCGACAACGGCGTCGCAGCGCGCGTTGCCGGCGTCGATGTCCTGCTGGATCTGGTCGACCAGGATGATCGAGTTGCGCATCACCATGCCCGCGAGCGCGATCGTCCCCAGCAGCGCCACGAAGCCGAACGGCACCCGGAAGACCAGCAGGAACAGCACCGCGCCGACCAGGCCGAGCGGCGCCGTCGCCAGCACCAGCAGGCTGCGCGCGAAGCTCCGCAGCTGCAGCATCAGGAGGGTCGCCACGACGAACAGGAACAGCGGCATCCCCGCGCGGATCGAGTCCTGGCCGCGCGCCGAATCCTCCATCGTGCCGCCGGTCTCCAGCAGGTAGCCCGGCGGCAGCGCGGCGCGGATGTCCTCGAGCCCGGGCAGGATCCCGGCCACCACCGACGCCGGCATGGCGCCTCCGCGGACATCGGCGCGCACGGTGACCGTGGGCAGGCGGTCGCGGTGCCAGATGATGCCGTCCTCGAACGCGTACTCCAGGCGCGCCACCTGCGACAGCGGCACCGGCCCGGCGGCACCGGGCAGCGCGAGGCTGCCGAGCCGTTCGAGCGAGCCCCGCTCGTCGGCCGGTCCCCGCATCAGCACCTCGACCAGCTCGTTGCCCTCGCGGTACACGCTGACCGACTGCCCGGACAGCGAGGAGGAAAGGAAGCGCGCCAGCTGCCTCGAGTCCACGCCGAGCACCCTCGCCCGCTCCTGGTCGACCACGAGGCGCACCACCTTGCTGGGCTCGTCCCAGTCGAGGTTGACGTTGGCCACGTGAGGATTCGCGCGCACCCGGTCGGCCACCTGCCGGGCGATGGCGCGGGCCTGGCCGGCGTGTTCGCCCGACACCCGGAACTGGACCGGGTAGCCGACCGGCGGGCCGTTCTCCAGGCGCGTCACGCGCAGCTGCAGCTCCGGGAACAGCGGCGCCACGTCCTCCATGAGCCAGTCGCGCAGCCGCTCGCGGGCCTCGATGTCGCGCGCCAGCACCACGAACTGCGCGAGGTTGGCCTGCGGCAGCTGCTGGTCGAGCGGCAGGTAGAAGCGAGGCGAGCCGCTGCCGATGTAGGCGACGTGGCTGTCGATCCCGTCCCTGGCCGCGAGCAGCGATTCGAGGCGCAGCGCGGCATCGGTGGTCGCCTTCAGCGAACTGCCCTCCGCCAGCTCCATGTCGACCATCAGTTCGAGCCGCTGCGAGTCGGGGAAGAACTGCTGCAGCACGAACCGGAAGGCGAGCAGCGAGAGCAAGAGCAGCGCCACGGTCGCCGCGATGACCAGCCAGCGGTGGGCCAGGCAGCGCTCCAGCAGCCTGCGCAGCCGCCGGTAGAACGCGGTCTGGTACGGGTCGTGTCCCGCGCTGCCGTGCCCGCCGCCGGACGCTGTCGGCGGCAGGCCCAGGCGCGCGCGCAGGCGTAGCAGCAGGGGCGGCGCCGGCCGGCGGCGTGGATCCGGCAGCATCCGGTCGCCCAGCCAGGGGATGAACAGCACCGCGGCGATCCACGACACCACCAGCGCGATCGTGACCACCTGGAACAGGGAGCGGGTGTACTCGCCGACCGAAGAGGCCGCGGTCGCGATCGGCAGGAAGCCGGCGGCGGTCACCAGGGTGCCGGTCAGCATGGGGAAGGCGGTGTGCGACCAGGCATGGCTGGCCGCGGCCATCCGGCCGTCGCCCTGCTCCATGCGGATGGCCATCATCTCGATCGCGATGATGGCGTCGTCGACCAGCAGCCCGAGGGCCAGCACCAGCGCGCCCAGGGACACCTTGTGCAGGCCGATCCCGAACCAGTGCATCAGCGCGAAGGTCATCGCCAGCACCAGCGGGATCGACACCGCCACCACGAGGCCGGTCCGCAGGCCGAGCGAGAAGAAGCAGACCAGGAGGACGATCACCACCGCCTCCGCCAGCACCTTCACGAACTCGCCCACCGACTCGCGCACCGCCGCTGGCTGGTCGGAGACCTTGCGCAGCTCCATGCCCACTGGGAGCGACGCACGCAGGCGCTGCGCCTCGGCGGCGAGCGTCCCGCCGAGGCCGAGGATGTCGCCGCCCTCGCGCAGCGCCACGCCGATGCCGATCGCGTCCTCGCCCATGAACCGCATCCGCGGCGCGGCCGGGTCGGCGAAGCCCCGCCTCACCTCGGCGACGTCGCCGAGCCGCAGCGTGCGGTCGCCGACGCGCACCGGCAGCGCGCGGATCTCGTCCACGGAGCGGAAGGCACCGTCCACGCGCAGCTGCACGCGTTCGGTGCCGGTCTCGACGAAGCCGGCCGGGGCGACCGCATTCTGCGCCGGCAGCGCCGCCAGCAGCGCCGCGAGCGGCACGCCGAGCAGGGCCAGCCTGGCGTTCCCGGCCTCGATCCAGATCTTTTCGTCCTGCAGCCCGATCAGCTCGACCTTGCCGACGTCGGGCAGGCGCTGCAGCTCCAGTTCGATGCGCTCGGCATAGTCCTCCAGCACCGCGTAGTCGAAGCCTTCCCCGGTGAGCGCGTAGATGTTGCCGAAGGTGTCGCCGAACTCGTCGTTGAAGAAGGGGCCGATCGCCTCCGCCGGCAGGGTGGCGCGGATGTCGCCGACCTTCTTGCGCACCTGGTACCAGAGCTCCGGCACGTCGCGCGAGGGCAGCGCGTCGGCGGCCATGAAGATCACCTGCGACTCGCCCGGACGGGAGTACGAGCGGATCATTTCGTAGCGGCCGGTCTCCATCAGCGCGCGCTCGACCCGATCGGTGACCTGGCGCGCCACCTCCTCGGCCGAGGCGCCCGGCCAGAGCGTGCGCACCACCATGGCCTTGAAGGTGAAGGGCGGGTCCTCGGACTGTCCCAGCTGCATGTACGACCAGGCGCCGACCAGGGCCGACACCAGCATCACGTACAGCACCAGGGCGCGGTTGCGCAGGGCCCACTCGGACAGGTTGAACCGCGGGGCGGATCTCATGGGGAGGCGGTCACGGGCGGGGATCCGGCGCGCCCGGCGCCACGGGTCGGTTCCGGCGGTCGACCGCCCGCGCCTCCTGGCCCTCGCGCAGCAGGTGGCCGCCGGCGACCACCACCCAGTCGTCGGCCGAAATCCCGGAGGTCACCGGCACCCGCTCCGCGCCGAAGGCCCCGGTCCGCACCGGGACCGCGCGCACCCGGCCGTCCGCGAACACCCAGACCGCGGGCCGGCCGTCCCCGGCCTGCTGCACGGCGGACAGGGGAACCGTCAGCGGAACGTCGCCGGGCGCGGCATGCACGGTGGCGCTCTGGCCGATGGCGACCCGGTCGGCGGCGTCGCCGTCGAGCGCCACGCGCGCGGCATAGGTGCGCGCCGCCGGGTCGGCGGCGGGCGAGATCTCGCGGAAGCGTCCGCGCAGGCGCTCGCCCGGGGAGGTCCAGAGTTCGACCTCGACGACATCGCCGACCGCATGCTCGCCGACCTCGCCTTCGGGCAGCGCGATCGCGACCTCGCGGCCGCCGTCCGCGGCGAGGGTGAACACCGCCTGCCCCGCGGCGACCACCTGCCCGGCCTCGGCGTGGCGACCGGCGATCACGCCGTCGGCCGGCGCGCGCAGCGCGGCGTAGCCGGCCTGGTTGCGCGCCACTTCGACCTGGGCGCGCGCGGCGCGGGCCTGGCCTTCGGCGGCGCGCCAGGCGGCCTCCTGGGCCTCGTAGGCGGACCGGCTCACCAGCCGGTCCCCGACCAGGGCGGAGTAGCGCGCGCGTTCGGCGGCGGCGCGCGAGAGTTCGGCCTCGGCCGCGGAGAGGCGGGCCTCGGCGGCACGCGCCTGGGCCTCGAAGTCACCGGGATCCAGCACCGCCAGCAGCTGGCCGCGCGAGACGCGGTCGCCGACGTCGACCTCGCGGCGGACCAGCTCGCCGCCGACGCGGAACGCGAGCGGGCTTTCCTCGCGCGCGCGGACCTCGCCGGGGAAGCTGCGGGCGACGCCCGGCGCGGACTCGGGCCGGGCGACCAGGACGGGCCGTGCGGGAGGCTCCCCGGCCGGTTCGCCGCCGCAGGAAGCCAGCACAAGCGCCACGCCGGCGAGGCCCATCGGGAGGATCTTGCGCAAGGCTGGCACGGCCGTGCTCCTGTACGGGCCACGGGCCCTGCGTGGAGCGGCGAATGCTATCGTTACCAAACTCCTGGGTCCAGTATTCCGATGTCGATGCCCTCCGAAAGTCCGGCCCGTCCGCGGCCTGCTCCGGGACGTCCGAAGGATCCCGCCAAGCGTGCCGCCATCCTCGAGGCCGCCGAGGACCTGTTCCTGGAACACGGCTTCGAAGGCGTGAGCATGGACCAGATCGCCAACCGCGCCGGCGTGTCGAAGCTGACGGTCTACAGCCACTTCGGCGACAAGGACGCGCTGTTCATCGCCGCGGTCGAGCGCTACTGCGAGGTCCAGGTCCCGAACGCGCTGTTCAAGCCCGCGCCTACGACGCCCCTGCGCCCGCGCCTGGAAGGCATCGCGCGCGCGCTGTACGCGCTGATGAGTTCGCCCGAGGCGGTCTCGGGCTTCCGGCTGATGTGCGCGCCGAAACGCCCGGAGCCCGGCCTTCCGGACATGTTCTGGCGCGCGGGCGCGGGCAAGCTGCAGGCCGGCTTCGCGGAACTGCTCGCGCGGCGCACGGCCGCCGGCGAACTCGACATCCCGGACACCGCGCGCGCGGCCGCCCAGTTCTTCGCGCTGCTCCGCGGCGACGTGCACCCGCGCCTGGTCATGGGCTGCGCACCGCCGGAGGGCTTCGACGTCGAGGCGCACGTGCAGGCCGCGATCGACGTGTTCCTGCGCGCCTACGCCCCGGCCGGCGGGGGCCGGCAGGCCCGGTGACTTCCGGCACTCAAGCCGTTCAGCCGCCGGGGCGATCCTGTCACGGCCAAACCCCCGGATTCACCGTAAAATGGCCGGTCACCTCGATCAGCCAGGTCCCCACGCCATGACATTCGATTTCGCCAAAGCCCGTGAAGCCATGGTCGAGCAGCAGGTCCGCCCCTGGGAGGTGCTGGAACCGCGCGTGCTCGACGTGCTGCTGCGGATGCCACGCGAAGCCTTCGTGCCCGCCGGCAAGCAGACGCTGGCCTATGCCGACGTCGCGCTGCCGCTTGCCCACGGCGAATCGATGCTGAAGCCGGTGGTCGTCGGGCGCGCGCTGCAGGCGCTGGACCTCGACGGCTCCGAGGACGTGCTCGAGATCAGGACCGGCAGTGGCTACGTATCCGCCTGCCTCGGGCGCCTCGCGAGCTCTGTGGTGTCCATCGAGCGCCACGCCGACCTGGCCGCGGCCGCACAGGCGGCGCTGCTGGGCCAGGGTGCCACCAACGTCACGGTCGAACACGCCGACGCGTTCGCCGGCGAGCCGGGCCGCCAGTTCGACGCCATCTGCGTCAACGGCGCCGTCGACGCCATCCCCGAGCGCTTCCTCGGCTGGCTGCGCCCGGGCGGCCGCATGTTCATCGTGCGCGGCCGGCTGCCGGCGATGGAGGCGGTGCTGGTGCACGCCGAGGCCGCCGGGGCGCGCATCGACTCCCTGTTCGAAACCGACCTCGCCTACCTGGCGGGCGCGGCGCCAGTGCCGGCGTTCGCGCTTTGACCGCCGCCCCACAAGGACACCCCTGATGACCCGTCGCCCCCTCGCACTCGCACTCCTCCTCGCCCTGGTGCCCGCCGCGGCTTCGGCAGAAGACCTGCTGCAGACCTACGAGCTGGCGCGCGGGAACGACACGCAGCTGGCGATCTCCGAATCCAACCGCGACATCACCCGCGAAGGCCGGGTCCAGGCCCGCGCGGCGCTGCTGCCGCAGATCAGCGGCAGCGCCTCGCTGAGCCGCAGCTATGCCGCCGGCGTCGAGGGCGACGCGCGACGCCGCAGCGTCGGCGTGGACCTGAGCCAGACGGTGTTCGACCTCGGCGCGATCTCCAACCTGCGCGCCCAGCGGGACCTCGACGTGGCCGCCGGCTTCGACCTCGACGCGGCCAACCACGAGCTGATCACGCGCACCTCGGC
>JAAZHF010000367.1 GCA_012510865.1 Gammaproteobacteria bacterium | reverse complement strand
GGCTACGCCACCCGCACCGACATCGGCTGGGGCGCCGGCGGCGGCCTCGGCTTCGCCGGGGTGGTCGGCGGCGGCTACGAGGACACCGAGATCGGCCGCATCGTCACCCAGGCCTTCATCCAGGCCTATTCGGACATGGTCCACCAGATCGGCGGCATCGGCGGCTCGGCCTCGGCCTACGCCCCGCAGCAGTCCTACCAGGTCCAGCAGTCCACGACCCTGCGCACGGCGCCGGACGGCGGCGGCGTGGTCCGGGCCCTGCCCGAGGGCCTGGTGCTGTATCCCACCGGCCGCCGCGAAGGCATCTGGTGGGAGGTCGTGGACGACAACGACAACGTCGGCTGGGTCCAGAACGACCGGCTGGTCCCGACCATCACCAACGCCGGAACCGGCGGCTGAGATCGCGCGCCGGACCGGGACCTCCCCCGCCGGGCCCGCCAGCCGGCGCCCGGCGGGGGCGTCCACCGCCCGGCTCCAAGCCTGGGGAAGCCTGCGCCCCGTCTGTGGACGGCCGCCGGCGCGTGTCTGAAATTGGCCACGCGAATCAGTCATGCTGGTCCCATGAACGCGCTCGCCCAGATCGCAGGAACAGATCGCGCCGGCGTCCCGCCGGTCGCGCCGGACCATCCGGAATTCCAGTATCTGGGCCTGCTGACCGACATCCTCGACTACGGCGTCCAGCGCGGCGACCGCACCGGCACGGGCTCCCTGGGGGTGTTCGGCCGCCAGATGCGTTTCGATCTGGCCAAGGGCTTCCCGCTGCTGACGACCAAGAAGCTGCACCTGCGCTCAATCATCATCGAGCTGCTGTAGTTCCTGCGCGGCGAGACCAACATTGCCTAGCTGAAGGAAAACGGCGTCAGCATCTGGGACGAATGGGCCGACGAGAACGGCGAGCTCGGCCCCGTCTACGGCAAGCAGTGGCGTTCGTGGGCCACGCCGGATGGGCGGGTGATCGACCAGATCGCCGGCGTCGTCGAGAGCCTGAAGACCAACCCCTACAGCCGCCGCCACATCGTCTCGGCCTGGAACCCGGCCGACGTGGACGACATGGCCCTGCCGCTGTGCCACTGCCTGTTCCAGTTCTTCGTGGCCGACGGAAAGCTGAGCTGCCAGCTGTACCAGCGCTCGGCCGACGTCTTCCTGGGGGTGCCGTTCAACATCGCGTCCTACGCCCTGCTGACCCTGATGCTGGCGCAGGGCACGGGGCTGAAGCCCGGCGAGTTCGTGCACACCTTCGGCGACGCGCACCTGTACCTGAACCATCTGGACCAGGCCCGCACCCAGCTGCAGCGCAATCCGCTGCCGCTGCCCACCATGACCCTGGCCCCGCGCGACAGCCTGTTCGACTTCCGCTACGAGGACTTCAGCCTGCTGGGCTACGAACCGTGGCCGCACATCAAGGCGCCGGTAGCGGTGTAGATTTGCCGGCTGAACCCGGACCTGCCGACCCCTAGCTATCGCGACGCCTCATGCCCCTCCCCCAAATCGCCCTCGTCGTCGCCCGCGCGAAGAACGGCGTCATCGGCCGCGACGGCGGCCTGCCCTGGCGGCTGCGCTCGGATCTGCAGCGGTTCAAGGC
>JAAZHF010000366.1 GCA_012510865.1 Gammaproteobacteria bacterium | reverse complement strand
CTCGAGGCCCTGTCCAACGACGAGATCCGGGTCAACATCATCCGCTCGGGCGTCGGCGCCATCACCGAGTCCGACGCCAATTCGGCGGCGGCGGCGAAGGCCACAATCATCGGCTTCAACGTGCGTGCCGACGCCTCGGCGCGCAAGGTGATCGAGACCCACGGCCTGGACCTGCGCTACTTCTCGATCATCTACGACGTCATCGACCAGGTGAAACAGGTCGCGTCCGGGATCCTGGGCGTGGAGATCCGCGAGGAGATCATCGGAACCGCCGAGGTGCGCGAGGTCTTCCGCAGCTCGAAATTCGGCGCCGTCGCCGGCTGCATGGTCATCGAGGGCGTGGTCAGGCGGAACAAGCCGATCCGCGTGCTCCGCGACGAGACCGTGATCTTCGAAGGCGAGCTGGAGTCGCTGCGCCGCTTCAAGGAGAACGTCGACGAGGTGCGCGTGAACACCGAGTGCGGCATCGGCGTGAAGGCGTACAACGACATCAAGCCCGGCGACAAGATCGAATGCTTCGAGCGCATCGAAGTGCAGCGCACCCTCTGATGTCGCAGAAGTCCTTCCATCGCACCGACCGCGTCGCGGCCCAGCTCCGCAGGGAGCTGGGAACGCTGGTGCGGCAGGCCGTGGCCGAGCACGGCCTGCCGTCGGTGAGCGTGTCCGACGTCGAGGTCACGCGCGACATGGCGCATGCCAGGGTGTACGTGACCGCGCTGCAGGCGGAGCGCGCCGGCGAGGCCATCAAGGGCCTGAAGGCGGCGGCGCCGGAAGTGCGCTATCGCCTCGCGCGGGCGGTGAAGCTGCGCCACGTGCCGGAGCTGCACTTCCACTACGATGATTCCGTCGACCGCGGGGAGCGCATCGACAACCTGCTCAGGGATCTGCCGGACACCGGTGGCGAAGACGGCGGCGGGGAGCGCTAGCGGCCCCGGCGGCGCGCCGGCCGCCTGCCCGCGGGGAGCGCCAGCTGGAGCGGAGCGATGAAGGCACGACCGCGGACGACATTCCGGAAGCTCGACGGCATCCTGCTGCTCGACAAGCCGCGCGGGCCCAGTTCCAACCAGGCCCTCCAGCGCGCCCGGCACCTGTTCCGCGCCGCCAAGGGCGGCCACGCCGGCAGCCTCGATCCTCTGGCCACCGGCCTGCTGCCGCTGTGCTTCGGCGAGGCCACGAAGATCGCCGGGCGCCTGCTGGGGGCGCGCAAGGCCTACGACGTGGTCGCGCGCCTGGGCCAGGTCACCGACACCGACGACGCCGAGGGCCGGGTCCTGCACGAGCGCCCGGTGCCGGCGCTCGACCTCGGGACGCTGGACCGCGAGCTGGCGCGGCTGACCGGACGGATCCTGCAGCGGCCGCCGATCTATTCCGCGCTCAAGCGCGGAGGCGAGCCCCTGTATGCGAAGGCCCGCCGCGGCGAGGAGGTCGAGGTCGAGGCGCGCGAGGTCGACGTGCACGAATTCAGCCTCCTGTCCGCGGGCGACCTGCTCGACGCCGCCGTCGGCGTTGGCCCCGGGAACGTCCTGCGCCTGCGCGTCGAGTGCGGCTCGGGGACCTACGTGCGCAGCCTGGTGCGCGACCTCGGGGAGGCGCTGGGCTGCGGGGCGCACGTGGCCGAACTGCGCCGGCGCTGGGTCGACCCGTTCAGGAACCCCCGCATGTGGACCTTCGCGGAGCTGGAGGCGCTGGCGGCGCGCGGCGGGCACTGCCTCGAGTCCTGCCTGCTGCCGCTCGAGGCGGGGATGGATGCCTGGTCCCGGGTCGAGGTGGACGCGGCCGGCGCCGCGCGGCTGGCGCACGGCCAGGCCGTCGACGGCGTCTTCGGCGCGGAGGGGGAGGTCGCGGTGTTCGGGCCCGGCGGCCGGGTGCTGGGGCTGGGGACGGCCGACCGCGACGGGCTCCTCCGCCCGCGGCGGATGTTCGCCTGGGCCTGCGCGCAGCCCGGGCCGCCGGCGGGGGATGGCGCCGGCTGAGCCGCGCCTTGTCCGGCCAGCCCGGCGCGCGTTACAATTCCACGGCTTTTCCCGGCCAAACCAGGCGCCCGTGCAGGGTGCCGGCGCATTCCCACAGCAAGCGGCGGTTCTCGTGGTGCGCAGCCTGCCTCGCGGCAGGGTCGCGTTCCTGCGGTCCACGCATCACCAGAAGGTACTACGGCAATGTCCATCGACACCGTCAAGATCATCGAAGACAACAGGCGCGCAGACAACGACACCGGCTCGACCGAGGTCCAGGTCGCACTGCTCACCGCGCGCATCGTGCAGCTGACCGAGCACTTCAAGGTCCACAAGCAGGACCACCACAGCCGCCGCGGCCTGCTGAAGATGGTCAACCGCCGTCGCAGCCTGCTCGACTACCTGCATCGCAAGGACGTCGCGCGCTACAAGGCTCTGATCGAGAAGCTCGGCCTG
This sequence comes from Gammaproteobacteria bacterium, assembly GCA_012510865.1. Lineage (GTDB taxonomy): Bacteria > Pseudomonadota > Gammaproteobacteria > Xanthomonadales > Xanthomonadaceae > Luteimonas. The sequence continues at coordinate 2,282 of JAAZHF010000366.1, read as the reverse complement.
CGACGCTGATACGGATCCCGCCGCGGCGCAGAAATGCGCCGCGGTTCTTTTTCCGGCGCGTCGTGGCGCGCCAGCCGTCCGGGGACAGGGGTCCCCGCCGGTTCATCGCAAGACGCACCAAGGAATTCACAACGTGGCAAAAGTTACCAAGAGCTTCCAGTACGGCAATCGCACCGTCACCCTCGAGACCGGCGAGATCGCGCGCCAGGCCGGCGGCGCGGTCATGGTCTCCTGCGACGGCACCGTGCTGCTGGTCACCGCGGTCGCGGCGAAGACCGCCCGTGAAGGGCAGGACTTCTTCCCGCTGACCGTCGACTACCAGGAGAAGTTCTATGCCGGCGGCCGCATCCCCGGCGGATTCTTCAAGCGCGAGGGCCGCGCGACCGAGAAGGAAACGCTGACCTCGCGCCTGATCGACCGCCCGATCCGCCCGCTGTTCCCCGACGACTTCCGCAACGAAGTCCAGATCATCGCCACGGTGATGAGCCTCAACCCCGAGGTCGACGGCGACATCCTCGCCCTGATCGGCGCCTCGGCCGCGACCTCGCTGACCGGCGCCCCGTTCCAGGGGCCGATCGGCGCGGCCAAGGTCGGCTACAAGGACGGCCAGTACCTGCTGAACCCGTCGGCCAGCGAACTCGCCGACTCCCAGCTCGAGCTGGTGGTGGCCGGCACCGCCGACGCGGTGCTGATGGGCGAGTCGGAGGCCAGGGAACTGTCCGAGGACGTGATGCTCGGCGCCGTGATGTTCGGCCACCAGCAGATGCAGGTCGCGATCGAGGCCATCAACGCGCTGGTCGCCGAAGCGGGCAAGCCGAAGTGGGACTGGCAGCCGCCGGCGAAGAGCGAAGGCCTGGTGGCCTCGCTGCGCAATGCCATCGGCGGGCGCCTGGCCGAGGCGTTCCAGATCCGCGACAAGCTCGAGCGCCGGGACACGATCTCCGGCGTCAAGAAGCACGCCCTCGAGGCGCTCGCCGCCGAGGCCGAGGAGAACGCCTGGAGCCCGGGCGACCTGGCCAAGGAGTTCGGCGAGCAGGAATACCAGACCATGCGCCGTTCGGTGCTCGAGTCGAAGGTCCGCATCGACGGCCGCGCGCTCGACGAAGTGCGCCCGATCAGTTGCAAGACCGGCGTGCTGCCGCGCGTCCACGGCTCGGCGCTGTTCACGCGCGGCGAGACGCAGGCGATCGTGGCGGTCACGCTCGGCACCGCGCGCGACGGCCAGGTGATCGACGCCGTCTCGGGCGAGTACAAGGAGCACTTCCTGTTCCACTACAACTTCCCCCCGTACTCGGTGGGTGAAGCCGGCCGCATGATGGGCCCGAAGCGCCGCGAGATCGGCCACGGCCGCCTCGCCAAGCGCGGCGTGCTGGCGATGATGCCGACGATGGAGGAGTTCCCGTACACCATCCGCGTGGTGTCGGAGATCACCGGGTCGAACGGCTCCTCGTCGATGGCCTCGGTCTGCGGTTCCTCGCTGGCGCTGATGGACGCGGGCGTGCCGGTGAAGGCGCCGGTGGCCGGCATCGCCATGGGCCTGGTGAAGGAAGGCGACGACTACGTCGTGCTGTCGGACATCCTCGGCGACGAGGACCACCTGGGCGACATGGACTTCAAGGTCGCGGGCACCGACAAGGGCATCACCGCGCTGCAGATGGACATCAAGATCCAGGGCATCACCGAGGAGATCATGAAGGTGGCGCTGGCCCAGGCCAGGCGCGGCCGCCTGCACATCCTCGGCGAGATGGCCAAGGCGATCACCACCGCGCGCTCGGAGCTTTCCGACTTCGCGCCGCGCCTGATCACGATCCGGATCCACCCCGACAAGATCCGCGAGGTGATCGGCAAGGGCGGCTCGGTCATCCAGGCGATCACCAAGGAGACCGGCACCCAGATCGACATCCAGGACGATGGCACGATCACCATCGCCTCGGTCGACGCCGCCGCCGGGAAGGCCGCCAAGGACCGCATCGAGCAGATCACCTCCGACGTCGAGCCGGGCCACATCTACGAGGGCAAGGTCGTCAAGCTGATGGACTTCGGCGCCTTCGTGACGATCTCCCCGGGCAAGGACGGGCTGGTGCACGTCTCGCAGATCTCCAACGAGCGCGTGGAGAAGGTGTCCGACAAGCTCAAGGAAGGCGACGTGGTCAAGGTCAAGGTGCTGGAGGTCGACAAGCAGGGCCGTATCCGCCTGTCGATGAAGGCCGTGGAGGAAGGCGAGGGCACGCCGGAGTAAGCCGGCTGCGCTGCGCATGGAAAAGGCGGGCATTGCCCGCCTT
>JAAZHF010000466.1 GCA_012510865.1 Gammaproteobacteria bacterium | reverse complement strand
GAACCTTGCAGTATGCTGATCTGGATACCTACAATTTGGTTTGTAACCAATTGATTGTCGGTGTTTCGAATTACTGCCTGAAAACTCATTTTATCGAAGGATTGTCCCAGGGCTATTGAAAAGCAAACGGAAAAAGAAAAAGTAACCAAAACTGATCTTAGCATTTTCTTCATCATTATTTCTCCTTTTTAGTTTATTTCTTGGTTTTTGAGAATTTTTCCATTCTTTATTTTTGGAATAATCCCTGCGATACTGCCCCTACTCTGGCTTTTGATGAGGACAGAAAATGATTGGCATTTTTTACTAATTGTTTTTAAATCAGCATGTTAAAAAATGCCATTTTATGCCTGGATTAATTCCTTGCATCCCGATTCTATTAAAAGTCATTCAAACCTTCATTAGGGTTTCGTTGCGTTAATTTTTATTTTGAATCAAGAACCAATCTACCCATGCCTCCATTTGGGTTGCTGAATTGGGCCTAAGCAAAATTTCCCGATTATTATCCAATAAAAAGAAAGTTGGGGTTGCAAACACATGATAGTCATTTACAACCTTACTATTCCATTTTTTATAATCACAAATGCTGATAAAAGGAAAAACAGAAGCAAAATTTTGAAAAACCCCAGGGTCCTCATCCAAAGAGATAAAAACCACCTCTACCCCTTGATTTTTCCATTTTTGGTAGGTTCGTGTGATTGTTGAAAGTTCTCCCGGGCAATGCGGACACCAGCTTGCAGCAAAAACCAAAAGAATAAATGGGCTTTCCAGCTCCGATAATTGTTTCGGAAGGTTTTCATTATAGAATCCGGGAGCATAAATATCCCCACTAAAAATTATGTTAGGAGCAATGTTCCCGATCTTCATACTTCGGTAACTTTCCAGCTGTTTTTCCAGGTCTTCGTCTAAAGTGCATGCAGCTTCGTTTAATACTTTTAATGCCAGGTATTCCGATGCTTGAAATAAGCTGTGTTGTTCCAGTAGTTTGAAAAGATAATTTGTTATTTCGTTGAGCAATTTTTTGTCATATACTATATTATTGATTAAAGAATCAATAGAGAGATTCATTTCAGAATATACTGAATCAATGGAACTGCCGCTGTTTTCAATTAACCAAAAATGGCTTTCAATGACCTGCCCAAGCAAACCACTTTTTTGCATTCGTAAGTCTGTGTAATTGATTTTGCGGAATTCTGAAATGGCCCTAGGAATTTCTTCATGGCGATATTGGGCAATAGTTGAAACGGAGCTGACCAATTTTCGAACAGGTAAATACCAACTTATAAATGAGTTTTGAGGCAGACCTGAAAGAAAGGCATTGTCTTCAGCCTTAATTCGTTTTATCTCATTTTCTATGGCTGTTTGCGGGACGGTATGGGTTGAAAAAAGGGAGTCTGAAGAGTAAATTTTTTTCAGATAAACCCAGGCACTTAAAGTTTGTTCCCTTTTAAGGTGTTCTGAGGCATATTGGTCATAAAGAATATTTTCATTCCCCCTTGGGATTTCTATAGTGGAGGGAAAACCAATACTTCCGCCTTTTAATTCGATCGTTTCACCACTCAGGATAATAAAGAAGGAATTTTTGTTTTTATCTGATAAGTATCCCATCCCGTAATCATTGGGCGAATAATTTAAAACAAAAGACCCTGTTTCATTGGTGTATGTACTATCAATGCAATAGGTTTCAAAGCCGTTAAACCCCCAAAGACTTACCTGTTCATTTGTGTCAATATCCTCAAAAACGCCTGTAATCCTATTTTGAGAACAGACTAAAAACCCACATAAACAAAAAATGATACAAGAAACTGTTTTTTTCATAAAGATTTTTAATTTCGAATTGTTAACAAAAGAATGACTTTATCAGTTGGTTAACATCAAACCCATCTATAGAAAAGCAAGTATTTTTTCATTTAGGTGATCAAAGGTAAACAACCAAACCTTGGGAGAAGATTACAAGATTGGCAACTGGGTTAATCTTTAATACAACGAACAGAAAAACCGCTAGATCGTGAGGGGCTGTCTAGGGAAGTATAATCGATACTGAAAAAGAGACTATGTGCTCTTTTTAAAACTGGGGTGCTACTCCAGTAATAGCCGCGAATT
>JAAZHF010000365.1 GCA_012510865.1 Gammaproteobacteria bacterium | reverse complement strand
GCATCGAGCAACAGCGTGATGTCTGCGGTGTCGGACATGGTGCTCCCCTCGGAACGCCCGATCATAACGCCTGCGCTCAGCGCTGGCAGGTTCCACACCAGACGGTGGCGCGCTGGGCGACCATGGCATGGCGCAGGGGGCGGCCGCAGCGGGGACAGGGCTGGCCGCCGCGGCCGTAGACCGAGAGCTCCTGCTCGAAGTAGCCCGGCGCGCCGTCGGGCGAGATGAAGTCGCGCAGGGTGGTGCCGCAGCGCTCGATCGCGCGCGCGAGCACGGCGCGGATCGCCCCGGCGACTTGCCCGTAGCGCTCCCGCGACACCCGGCCGGCCGCGCGCAGCGGCGATACGCCGGCCGCGAACAGGGCTTCGGCCACGTAGATGTTGCCCACGCCCACCACCACCCGCTGGTCCATCAGGAAGGCCTTCACGGGCGCGCGCCGGCCGCGGCTGCGCGCGAACAGGTAGTCGCCATCGAAGGCGTCGTCCAGCGGTTCCGGGCCGAGTCCGGCCAGCAGCGGGTGGGTCGTTCCGGGAGGCTGCCAGAGCAGGCAGCCGAAGCGGCGCGGGTCGGTGAAGCGCAGCACGCGCCCCGCGCCGCCGGGTCCGGCCAGGGCGATGTCGACGTGGTCGTGCGCGCCGGGCGGCACCTCCGCGGCCAGGACCCGCAGGCTGCCGGACATCCCCAGGTGCAGCAGGGCGCTGCCGGCGGAGGTGTCGAGCAGCAGGTACTTGGCGCGCCGGCGCACCTCGTCGATGCGCTGCCCGGGCAGGCGCGCGCCGACCTCGGGAGGGATCGGCCAGCGCAGGTCGGGGCGGCGCAGCAGCACCCGCTCCACGCGGGCGCCGACCAGGTGCGGCGACAGGCCGCGGCGGGTGGTCTCGACTTCGGGCAGTTCGGGCATGCCCGAAGCGTGGGGGCGCGCGCCGGGGGCTGCAAGGCGCGGCGCCCCGGCGACGCCGCGGGCGCTCCGGCTCCGGCGTCTCAGCTGGCGGCGGGCAGGTGTCCGCGGCCGTGCGGTGCGTGCAGGTCCTGCAGCGGCCCCAGCGGCACGATGCCGTTGGGATTGATGGTGGGATGGCTGCGGTAGTAGTGCTGCTTGATGTGGTCGAAGTCGACCGTGCCCTCGATCCCGGGCCACTGGTACAGCTCGCGCAGGTAGCCCGACAGCTGGGGGTAGTCGGCGATCCGGCGCAGGTTGCACTTGAAGTGGCCGTGGTAGACCGGGTCGAAGCGCAGCAGGGTGGTGAACAGGCGCCAGTCGCACTCGGTGATGCGCCCGCCGAGCAGGTAGCGGCTGCCGGCCAGGCGCGCCTCGATCCCGTCCAGCGCGGTGAACAGGCGCGCCACCTCTTCCTCGTACACCGCCTGGCTGGTGGCGAAGCCCGCCTTGTACACGCCGTTGTTGATGGATTCGTAGACGTGCGCGTTCAGCGCGTCGATCTCCGGCAGCAGGTCCGCCGGCGCGTAGTCGCCGGGCAGCGCACCGAGGCCGTCGAAGGCCGAGCCCAGCATCCGCATGATCTCCGCGGACTCGTTGTTGACGATCGTCCGGCGCTCCCGGTCCCACAGCACGGGCACCGTCACCCGGCCGGTGTAGCCTGGATCGGCGCGCAGGTAGACCTCGTACAGGTAGCGCGCGCCGTCGGGATCGGGGACCACGCCGTCGGCGGGTTCAAAGGTCCACCCGTTCCCGCCCATGTAGGGATTCACCGTGGAGACCTCGACCAGGTCCTCCAGCCCCTTCAGCGCCCGCATGATCAGCGTGCGGTGGGCCCAGGGGCAGGCCAGGCAGACATGGAGCCGGTAGCGCCCCGCTTCGGCCCGGAAGCCGCCGCGGCCGTCCGCGCGGGGCCGGCCGTCGGGCGTGATCCAGCTGCGGAACTGCGCGTCCGAGCGCACGAAGCGGCCGCCCGTGGCCGCGGTGTCGTACCACTGGTCGACCCAGCGTCCGTCGATCAACAGGCCCACGTCCGTCCTCCGGTGCCAGGGCGGCCCAGCATGCATCCTAGCGGCGGGACACGGCGCGAAGGCGGCTCGCAAGCTGTCGCCCGCCTGTCGCCGGGCCGCGCCCGGGGTGGAAATCACCAGGCGCGCGTCCCATCATGGGAGCCGACTCCGCCCTGATTTCCCCCATGCCCGTTTCCCTGATCGAATTCCTCGCCGGCGGCCTCGTCCAGTCCGGCTTCTGGGGCCTGCTCGCCTGGTTCCTCGTCGTCACCCAGCTGACGATCTTCACGGTCACCCTCTACCTGCACCGCAGCCAGACCCATCGCGGCGTGGACTTCCATCCCGCGCTGGCGCACTTCTTCCGGTTCTGGTGCTGGCTGACCACGTCGATGATCACCCGCGAGTGGGTCGCCATCCACCGCAAGCACCATGCCCGCTGCGAGACCGAGGAAGACCCGCACAGCCCGATGTACAAGGGCATCCGGGCGGTCTTCTGGCGCGGCGCCGAGCTCTATCGCGAGGCCCGCGCCAACCGCGTCGACATCGAGCAGTACGGCCGCGGAACCCCGGACGACTGGATCGAGCGCCGGCTCTACACCCCGCACGCCACCATGGGCCCGGTGCTGATGCTGGCGATCAACGTCGTGCTGTTCGGCGCCGCCGGCGTCGCGGTCTGGGCGCTGCAGATGCTCTGGATCCCGTTCTGGGCGGCCGGCGTGGTCAACGGCCTGGGGCACTGGTGGGGCTACCGCAACTTCGAGACCAGCGACACCGCCACCAACCTCAGCCCCTGGGGCGTGTGGATCGGCGGAGAGGAGCTGCACAACAACCACCACGCCTTCCCGAGCTCGGCCAAGTTCGCGCTCCGGCGCTGGGAGTTCGACATCGGCTGGGCCGTGATCAAGGGCCTGGAGAAGCTGCGCCTGGCCAGGGTGCTGCGGGTCGCGCCCTCGCTCGACGTGCGCCCGAACATCCACGTGCCCGACGCCGACACGCTGAAGGCCCTGCTGGCGCTGCGCTTCCAGGCCATGACCGACTACCGCAAGCGCGTGCTCAAGCCCGCGCTGCGCGAGGAGGCGGCCAGCGTGGGCGCGCGCATGCGCGAACTGCTGCCGCGCAAGCTGCGCCGTGGCCTGGTCGACGACGGCCGCTGGCTGAAGCCGGACGCCCGCGAGCAGCTGCAGGACTGGGTGGCCCAGCGTCCCCGCATCCGCACGCTGGTCGAGCACCGCGCCCGGCTGGCGGCGGTGCTCGAAGCGCGCAGCCACGATGCCAGCGAATCCCTGGCCAACCTGCAGGCCTGGTGCCGCGAGGCCGAGGCCAGCGGCATCCGCGCGCTGCAGGACTACGCCGCGCGGCTGAAGGGCTACTCGCTGCAGCCGGCGCGCTGAGCCGGCCGGCGCCGCAGGCGGGTCGACGATGACCGGCACCGCCCGCCGTCCGCGGCCGACCCTCCGGCGGGCGTTCGCCGTCGTGGCCGCGTCGCTGCTGGCCGCGGCCTGTCCGCCCGGCCCGGCCCGGGCCGATGTCACGGCCCCGCGCGGGTACCTCGAGCGCATGGACACCGACGGCGACGGCCGCGTGTCGCTGGACGAGTACCTGGAGTGGATGGGCTACGCCTTCCACGCCATGGACCGCAACGGCGACGGAGTGCTCGACGCCGCCGAGCTGCCCGGCGGGCGCGGGCGCGCGGTGACGCTGGAACAGCACCGTGCCCGCCTGTCGGCGGGCTTCGCGCGGCAGGACGCCAACGGCGACGGCCACCTGGACGCCGCGGAACTCGCCTCCCCGCCGCGCTGAATCCGCCCCCCGGGCCCGCCTACTACCAAAGTCGTCTGTCCGCCTCCCGCGGCCTGCTCCTACATTCGGGCACGTCCGCACAGACCGGGAGGGACACGCAATGACCAACGACTTGCTGCAGCGGGTGCTCGCGCATCCGAAGTACCAGGAGCTGACCAGGCGGCGCGGTCGCGCCAGCCTCGGCTTCTTCCTGATCATGCTGGTGGTGTACGCCGGCTTCATCCTGACCCTGGCGTTCTGGCCGGAGGTGTTCGCCGAGCCGATCGGGGCCGGCTTCACCATGAGCGTCGGCGTGCTGTCGGCCACCCTCGTCGCGGTCAGCGCGGTGATCATGATCGCCGCCTTCGTGCACCTTTCGAACAAGCGCTACGACCCGCTGATCGAAGCCATCGTGAGGGACGTCTCGTGAACGCGCGCGCCTTCCTGCCGGCCGCGCTCGCCGCGGCCCTGCTCCCGATGCCGGCCTTCGCCGCGTCGCCCGGCCAGGCCAACACCTCGGCCATCGTCATGTTCCTGGTGTTCATCGTCGGCACCATGGGGATCACCTGGTGGGCCGCCCGCCGCACCAAGACCACGTCGGACTTCTACACCGCGGGCGGCGGAATCACCGGCTTCCAGAACGGGCTGGCGATCGCCGGCGACTACCTGTCGGCGGCCTCCTTCCTGGGCATCGCCGGCATGGTCTACGTCAGCGGCTTCGACGGCATGATCTACGCGATCGGCTTCCTGTTCGGCTGGCCGGTGGTGATGTTCCTGATCGCCGAGCGGCTGCGGAACCTG
>JAAZHF010000032.1 GCA_012510865.1 Gammaproteobacteria bacterium | reverse complement strand
GCTCAAGGCCGTGCGCCACGACAAGGACGTCGGCGACCTCGCCGACGGCGACTCCGCGCCACCGTCGGCGACGGCGCGCGGCACGAACAGGAAGGCCGCCGCCCGCGGTCGCGCGCCCCCCGCCCTCACCAGCCCGGGCCGGGTGGTGTTCCCCGACATCCGCGCCACCAAGCAGGACGTCCACGACTACTACGCGGCGGTCATGGACCACCTGCTGCCGGGGATCGCCGGGCGGCCGCTGTCGATCATCCGCTGTCCCTCGGGCACCGCCCGGGCCTGCTTCTTCCAGAAGCACCACACCGCCGGGCTGGAGCGCGTGTCCTCGGTCCGGCTCAAGGAGGAAAGCGGGGCCAACGGCGAGTACCTCGTGGTCGAGGATGCGGCCAGCCTGATCGAGCTGGTGCAGTTCAACGCGATCGAGTTCCATCCCTGGGGCGCCCGCGCCGACGCGCCCGACGTCGCCGACCGCGTGGTCTTCGACCTCGACCCCGGCCCCGGGGTGTCCTTCTCCGACGTCAAGCAGGCCGCGCGCGACATCCGCGGGCTGCTGCGGCGGACCGGGCTCGAGTCCTTCCTGCGCGTGACCGGCGGCAAGGGCCTGCACGTCGTGGTACCGCTGGCGCCGGGCTGCGACTGGGAGCTCACCAAGCGCTTCGCGCACGGCTTCGCCGACACCCTCGCCGCCTCGCAGCCGCAGCGCTTCGTCGCCACCGCCACGAAGTCGCGGCGCGACCGGCGGATCTTCGTGGACTACCTGCGCAACGGCCGCGGCGCGACCGCGGTGGCGTCGTACTCGCTGCGCGCCCGCGAGGGCGCCCCGGTCGCGCTGCCGATCACCTGGGAAAGCCTGGGCAGGCTGAAGCGCGCCGACGCCTTCACCCTCCGCGACGTGCCCGCGCTGCTGCGCCGCCGCCGCAAGGACCCCTGGGCCGGGATCGACGACATCCGCCAGGACCTTTCACGCTGGAGCGGGGACTGAGCCCATCGGCGCGATCAGCGCTTGCGCACCGAGACGTGCAGGTGGTCGGGCACGTGCCAGCGCCACGGGAAGTCGACCGCCTTGCTGATGCCCACCCGCGGCCCGACCACCGGCCGGCGCGGCGGCGGCATGCCGTCGGACAGGATCGCGATTCCGCGGTCGGCGGTCACCAGGTCGGCGCCGTCGAGCTCGCGGGTGATGCCCATCGCCTGCGACAGCTTGCCCGGCCCGCTGGCAAGGTCGCGGTCGCGGCGCGCCTTCGGCCGCAGCGCGCGCATGGCCTCGATCCCCTGCAGCGGCTCCATCGCGCGCAGCAGCACGCCGGCGCCCTCGCCCACGTCGCCGCAGACGGCGTTGCTGCCCCAGTGCATGCCGTAGGTGAAATAGACATACAAGTGCCCGGGCTCGCCGAACATGGTGGCGTTGCGCGCGGTGGGCCCGCGGAAGGAGTGCGCGGCGGGATCCTCGCTGCCGGCATAGGCCTCGACCTCGACGATCCGGCCGGCGCGTCCGTCGCTGCGCACCAGCAGCTTGTTCAGGAGTTCGGGCGCCACCTCCGCCGGGTGGCGGCGGTAGAACTCGCGCGGCAGGGGCCGCCAATCGGGGGCGAAGGCGTCGGACACGCGGCTACGGTAGCGCATGTCCGGTCCCGCCGCGGCCGCGCGTTGGTCCCCTCGCAGGGGTGCGGACTCACGGGAGAAGGCCGTGGACGTCGTCGTGATCGACCCCGGGCACGGGGGCAGGCAAACCGTCGGTGGCTCCAGCCCGAACAATGCCGTCGGCCCGGCCGGCACCCTTGAGAAGGACCTCACCCTCGACATCGCGCTCAGGGCCGCGCCGCTGCTCGTCGACCACGGCCTGCGCTGCGTGCTGACCCGCGACACCGACGAGAACCTCGGGCTTTCGGCGCGCGCACGCGTCGCGCGCGAACAGCGGGCGACGGCCTTCGTCTCGATCCACTTCAACGGCTTCAACCGCCGCGCCCAGGGCACCGAGACCTTCGTCCACGCCGGCTCCACGCCGCCTTCGACCACGCTGGCACGGCTGGTCCAGCAGTTCATGCTCGACGCCACCCTGCTCGCCGACCGCGGCGTAAAGCGCGCGCGCTTCGGCGTGCTGGCGCCGGCCTCGCACCATCCATCCACCGCCGCCTGCCTGGTCGAAGTGAGCTTCATGGACGTGCCGGAGGAGGAGCAGCGGCTGGCCAACCCGTCCTACCGCCAGGGCATCGCCGAGGCGCTGGCCGCCGCGGTCTCGGAGTTCGTGCGCGGCGCCTCCTTCCAGCTTCCGGCCGAGGTCGCGATGGAGGCGCCCGAGCCCGAGGACGGCTACGAACTGATCGTGCGCTGACGGCCGCGGCCGACGCGCCCAACCGCGGGGAGCATTCCATGGCATGGCGGACAACCAACGGCGGCGCGGGCCGCTACGCGCTGGTCTCCTTCGACGCCGACGGCGCCGAGCGCGGCGACGACCCCGACGCGCCCGGGGGCCGCTTCAGCGAGCGCGTGGTGGCCGAGCTCGAGGGCGACCCGCGCACCGACATCTTCCTCTTCAGCCACGGCTGGAAGGGCGACCTGCCGGCCGCGGTCGACCAGTACGACCGCTGGATCGGCGCGCTTGCCGGCAGCGCGTCCGACGCCGCCCGCGCCCGCGCCGCGCGCCCCGGCTTCGCGCCGCTGCACATCGGACTGCACTGGCCGAGCCTGCCCTTCGGCGACGAGGAAATGCGCGACGGCGCCAGCTTCGGGCCCGGCGAGCGCGCGCAGGGGGTGGACGAACTGGTGGAGCTGTACGTCGAGCGGCTCGGCGCCGGCCCCGAGGTCCGCCCGCTGCTGCGCACGATCGTGACCGAGGCCAGCCGCAACGCCGCGCGTGACACCCTGACCGACGCGGCGCGCCGGGCCTACCTCGCGCTCGACCGCCGGCTCGGTCTCGGCGCGGAGGGCGCCGCCGGCGCGCCCGGCGACGACCGCCGGCCCTTCGATCCCGACGCCGCGGCCGCGCATTCCAGCGAAGCCACCGACTTCGGCGGCTCGCGGCTGGGCGGCATCTTCCTGGCCCCGCTGCGCCAGCTCTCGTTCTGGACCATGAAGAAGCGCGCGCGCAGCGTCGGCGAGCGCGGCGTGCACGGGTTCCTCAAGCTGCTGCAGGAGAAGGCGCCGTCCGCGCGCATCCACCTGATGGGCCACAGCTTCGGCTGCATCGTGGTGTCCTCGGCGCTGGGCGGCGCCGGCGCCGCGGCGCCGCTGCCGCGCCCGGTGGATTCCTGCGTGCTGGTCCAGGGCGCGATGTCGCTGTGGTCGTACGCGCCGAGGATCCCCGCCGCCAACGGCACGCCGGGCTATTTCCACCGCCTGCTCGCCGACCGCAAGGTGCGCGGGCCGGTGCTGGCCACGATCTCGCGCCATGACCGCGCGGTGGGCACGCTGTATCCGATCGCCGCCGGCGTCGCGCGCCAGGTCGATTTCGCGCCGGGCGAGCTCCCCAAGTACGGCGCGATCGGCGCCTTCGGCCTGCGCGGCCTGCAGGACGCGAAGCAGCTGCCGATGCTTCCGGCCGACCAGGACTACGACCTGGCCCCCGGCGGCGTGTACAACCTCGAGGCCAGCCGCTACATCAGCAAGGGCGGCGGCGTCTCGGGGGCCCACAGCGACATCGACGGCCCCGAGGTCGCGCACGCGATCTGGCAGGCGGCCCTGGCCTGAGCGAGCGAGCCGATGCCCGACGATCCTTGCACCATCGACCTCCCGCTGTCCTTCGGCGTCTCCGCGGCGACCGGGCGGCCCCTGCCGCAGATCGACGCCGCCTCCCTGGCCGCCCTGCTCGCGGACGGGACCGGCACCCGGCCGGAAGCACTGGAAGCCAAGCAGGCCATCGCCAGCGGCGTCGCCTATGCGGTGGTCAGCGACATCCCCGATCCCAACGACCTGTCGAGGACCGGCTGGGGCGTGGTGTTCGCGCGCGGCACCGGCCCGGAGGCCGTCGCTGCGCTGGAGCCGCTGCTGGCCCGGCGCCGCCGCGAAGCCGGCGCGCTGTTCAAGGTGTTCGAAGGCGGCGACGCGCCCGCGCCCGGCGAGTCGGCGGCGGCGTGGCTTGCGCGCCACGGCAGCTCGCTCAACATCGTCGACCCGCACCACGGCGTGCCCTTCTACCTGCTGCTGGTCGGGGACCCGACCGCCCTGCCCTACGAATTCCAGTACACCCTGGACATCTACTGGGCGGTCGGCCGCCTGGCCTTCGACACGCCCGACGAGTACCGGCGCTACGCCGCGTCCGTGGTCGCGTACGAGACCGCCGACCCGCCTCCGGGCCGCAAGCGGATCGCGGTCTTCGCCCCCGAGCACGACTTCGACCCCGCCACGCAGCTGTTCGCCAGGGAGGTCGCGCGCGCGCTCGTCGACGAGGGCTCGCCGCACGGACCGGTCGGGCGAGGCGCCGGCTTCGCCACCGAGGCCATCATCGGCGACGGCGGCGCGCCAGAGCGCAGGGCGAGCCGCGGCGTGCTGCGCGACCTGCTGGCCGGCGCTCGCGAGGGCGGCCTTCCGGCGCTGCTGGTCACGGGCTCGCACGGCATGGAGTTCGCGTCCGAGGACGACCGGCGGCGGGCCCAGGGCGCGATCGTCTGCCAGGACTGGGACGGCTACGGCGCGATCGCGCGCGAGCACTGGTTCGAGGCCGGGGACCTGCCCGCGGACGCGAGCCTCGCCGGCCTGGTGCACCTGTTCTTCGCCTGCTACAGCGCCGGCTACCCCAAGTTCGACGACTACGCGCGCACGGCCGACGCACCGCGCCGGATCGCCGACGCGCCGCGGATCGCACCGCTGCCGCAGGCCATGCTGGCGCATCCCGCCGGCGGCGCCCTGGCCTCCATCGGCCACATCGACCGCGCCTGGGCCTACTCCTTCCTGTCCGACCGCAGCCGCGGGCAGGTCCAGGGGTTCCGCGACGTGCTTGCAAGGCTCGCGGCCGGGCATCGCGTCGGCTACGCCACAGACCAGTTCAACATCCGGTGGGCCGCGCTCAGCGCCGACCTGGCCGACGCCATCGCCGACCGCAAGGGCGGCGCCGACGTGTCCGACGAGGTGCTGGCCAACCGCTGGGTCGCGCGCGACGATGCCCGCAACTACGTGATCCTCGGCGACCCCGCCGTGCGCCTGCGCGCGTCCGTGCTGCAGGGCGGTCCGGACTGATTCACCCCGGCCCCGCCCCGGGGAACAGGGTGTCGAACCAGGCCGCGCCGCGCTCCTTCTCCCGCGCCTCGCGCGCGGCCTCCTCGCCATGGCCGGCTTGGCGCCGCAGCGGCCCGCGCGTGGCCGGCTCCGGCTTCGGCAGCAGCGCGCGGATGCGCTGGTCGCGTCCGCCCTCGACCCAGCCGCGGGGATCGCGCTCCCAGACCCAGCGCGCGGCGGCCAGCAGCACCGCGAGCCGCTTCGATCCCGGGTCGTAGTTGCTCAGGATGTTCTCCGCGACCAGCCGCGGATCCGGCTGCAGCGGCGGCAGCAGGTCGCGCACGCGCGGCGCGGCGCCGTCGGCGGCCTGCAGCGTGGGGCAGGGGCAGTCGAGCAGGGCCGCGGCCACGGGGGCCGCGTCGTCCTCGAACTCGCGGTTCGCCGGCGGCTCGCCGAAGTTCGCCTGCTGCCGCGCGGCGAGGGTCGCGGCGAGCGCGCGCGCGGCCTCGTCGCGGGCCATCGCACGCAGCGCTTCGACCAGCAGGCGCGTGCGCAGCCAGGCCGGGGGGTAGCTGCCCCACGCACCCGCGTTGCGCCGGTCGCCCGCCAGCCGCGACGGCCCCTGCGCCAGG
>JAAZHF010000364.1 GCA_012510865.1 Gammaproteobacteria bacterium | reverse complement strand
GCGTGCGCTGGCTGTCACAGGGCGTGGCCGAGGCCTTCCACGCGCAGCGCGGCAAGCCCGGCTTCCCGGGGCTGCGGGAAGCGCCGGCCAGCGCAGCCTGAACCCGGTGCTCCGACGATGATCGACACTGCGCCGCTCCTGATCGAACTCGGCACCGACGAGCTGCCCGTCGCCGCGCTGCCCGGCCTGGCACGCGCCTTCCTGGATGGCGTCCGCAACGCGCTGGTCGCGCGCGGCATCGCCTTCGCCGAAGGCGCGCGACCGCTGCACGGCCCGCGCCGGCTCGCCGTGCTCCTCGAGGACGTGGCCACGGTCCAGCCCGACCGTGCGTCCGAGGTCCTTGGCCCTTACGTCAACATCGCCCTGGACGCCGACGGCCGGCCGACGCGCGCGCTGCAGGGCTTCGCGCAGAAGGCGGGCGTCGAATGGACCGCGCTCGAGCGCACCAGCGACCAGAAGGGCGAGCGCTTCGTGCACCGTTCGGTGACGCCCGGCGCCGCGACCCGCGAGCTGCTGCCGGCGGTGCTCGAGGAGGCGATCGCGGCCATCCCCGTGCCCAGGCCCATGCGCTGGGGCGCGCACGCACACGCCTTCGCGCGGCCGGTGCACTGGCTGGTGGTCCTCCTCGGCGACGAAGTGGTGCCGGCGACCGCCTTCGGCATCGACTCCGACCGCATGAGCCGCGGCCACCGCTTCATGCACGACAAGCCGGTCTGGATCGGCACCCCCGCGGACTACGTCGACGCCCTGCGCGCCGCGAAGGTGCTGGTGGATCCGGACGAGCGGCGCGAGGCCATCGTGTCGGGCGTGCAGGCCGCGGCCGCCGCGGCCGGCGGCGTCGCGCGCATCGACCCCGCGAACCTGGCCGAGGTCGAGTGCCTGGTGGAGTGGCCCTCGGCCGTCGCCTGCTCGTTCGACGCCGCCTTCCTGGCGGTGCCGCAGGAAGCGCTGGTGGCGACGATGGAAGCCAACCAGAAGTTCTTCCCCGTGCTCGACGCCGAAGGCCGCCTGACCGAACGCTTCATCGGCGTGGCCAACATCGCGTCGCGCGATCCGTCCGAGGTCCGCAAGGGCTACGAGCGGGTGATCCGCCCGCGCTTCTCTGACGCCCGGTTCTTCTTCGTCGAAGACATGAAACAGGGCCTGACGGCGATGAACGAGGGCCTGGCCTCGGTCACTTACCAGGCCCGCCTGGGCAGCGTCGCGGACAAGGCGGCGCGCGTGGCCGGACTGGCCGAGACCCTCGCGCCGGCGACCGGCGTGGACGCCGGGCTGGCCCGGCAGGCGGCGCTGCTGTCCAAGGCCGACCTGCAGTCGCGCATGGTCAACGAGTTCCCCGAACTGCAGGGCGTCGCCGGCCGCTACTACGCGATCCAGGACCCCGCCCTTGCGGCGCTGTCCCACGACGACCGCGAAGCGCTGGCCTGGGCGCTCGACGAAGCCTGGCGGCCGCGCGGCGCCGGCGACGCGATCGCGCCGTCGCCGCTGGGCCGGCTGCTGGCCGTGGCCGAACGCGTGGACACGCTGGCCGGCGGGTTCGCCGCCGGGCGCAGGCCCACCGGCAACAAGGACCCCTTCGCTCTGCGCCGCGCCGCGCTGGGGCTGGCGCGGACGCTCATCGAGGGCGGGCTCGGGCTCGACCTGCGCGCTGCGCTGGAATCGGCGGTCGCCGCCCTGCCCGAGGGCGTGCGTCCCACCGGCGACGACGCCGGCGCGCTTGCCGGCGAGCTTTACGACTTCATCCTCGACCGCCTGCGCGGCTATTACGCCGACCGCGGCGTTCCGGCACAGCACTTCAACGCGGTGGCCGCGCTGCGGCCGTCCTCGCTCGCCGACTTCGACCGCCGCATCGCCGCCATCGCCAGCTTCGCCGAGCTGCCCGAGGCCGAGGCGCTGGCCGCCGCCGACAAGCGCATCCGCAACATCCTGCGCAAGGCCGACGGCACGCTGCCCGGGGCGGTCGACGCCGCGCTGTTCGCCGAGCCGGCGGAGGCGGCGCTCGCGACGGCGATGGACTCGGCCTGGGCCGAGGCCCGTCCGGCGCTGGAGGGCGGCGACTACGTCGCGGCGCTGGCGCGGCTGGCCCGGCTGCGCCCCGAGGTCGATGCCTTCTTCGACACGGTGATGGTCAACGCCGACGACCGGGCACTGCGCGACAACCGCCTGGCCCTCCTGCAGCGCCTCTCGCGGCGACTGGGCAGCGTGGCGGAGCTGGGCCAGCTTTCGACCTGAGCATGGTGACGCGCCGGGGCGTCCCGCCGTTAATCGTGCGTCGACGCCGCACCGGTATCCTCCCCTGATGCCACAGCTCCCCCGCGCTGCCGCCGCCGCGTTCCTGTTCGCCTTCGCCGGCAGCCTCCATGCGGCCACCGTGGATTCGGTCGAGATCCGCGGCCTGGACGAGGAGATGGAGGAGAACGTGCGCGCCTCGCTGTCGCTGGTGGACGCGCTGCACGACGACGTCTCCTGGCGGCGCCTGGGCTACATGATGCGCGCCGCCGGCGACGAGACGCGCGAAGCGCTCGAGCCCTTCGGCTACTACTCGCCGAGGATCGTGGTCGAGCGCGTGCGCGGCGGCGACCGCCGCGTGGTCCTCGATACCGCGGTCGAGGAGGACGCGGCGCGCGCCGACAGCGCGGCCGCCACCGCCGAGGTCGTGCGCGAGGCCGGGAACCGCGCCCGCGGCGGCGCGCAGGTCCCGCTGTCGGTGGTGATCACGGTGGAACCGGGCGAGCCGGTCCGCGTTCGCCGCGCCGACATCGCGATCATCGGCGACGCACACGACGACCCCTACCTGAGCGAGGAGATCGAGGCCTTCATCCCGCGCCAGGGTTCGATCCTGCACCACCCGACCTACGAGGCGAGCAAGGCCGGCATCAGCCGCCGCCTGGCGGAGCGGGGCTATTTCGACGCCGACTTCAGCGTACGCCGGATCGCGGTGACGCGGGCCGAACATGCCGCGGACATCGAACTGGTGTGGACCAGCGGCGACCGCTACGACATGGGCCCCACCCGCTTCGAGCAGTCGCCGACGCAGGTGGTCGACACGGCGCTGCTCGAACGCCTCGTGTACTGGGAGGAGGGCCAGTACTACCACCAGGGCCGGCTCGACCGCCTGCGCACCTCGCTGGCCGGGCTGGACTACTTCAGCCGCATCGACATCACGCCACGCCCTGAGGACGCCGTCGACGGGCGCGTGCCGGTCGAGGTCGTGCTCACGCCGGCCAAGCGCGACGTCTACACCGCGGGCCTGAGCTACGGCACCGACAGCGGCCCGGGCGTGCGCCTGGGCCTGGAGCGCCGCTACGTGAACCGGCGCGGCCACAAGGCCCTGGCGCAGCTCGTCTACGCCCGCAAGCGCAAGACGCTGACGCTGCAGTACCGGATCCCGGCCTTCCGCTGGCTCGACGGCTGGTACACCGCCAGCCTGCAGGCCGCCGACGAGCAGACCGACTACATCGACACCCGGCGCGTCGAATTCGCCGCCAGCCGCAGCGGCCAGTTCAACCGCCAACTCAACCTGGTGGCCTCGTTGCACGCACTGCGCGAGCGCTGGGCCTACGAATACGCGAACGACGGGGACCCGGGCACCCCGCCGCTGTACCGCTATGCCACCTTCTCGTATCCATCGCTGCGCGCGACCTGGGTCGACCTCGACGACGCCCTGTTCCCGCGCGGCGGCTACAGCGGCAGCCTGCTGCTGCGCGGCGGCCTCGAAGCGGCCGGGTCCGAGGCGGATTTCCTGCAGTTCCACGCCCGCGGGCACTGGTACCTGGGCGTCGGCGCGAGCGATCGCCTGATACTGCGTGGGGAGTACGGCCGCACCGAGACCAGCGCCCTGGTCGACATGCCGCCGAGCCTGCGCTTCTACGCCGGCGGCGACGGCAGCATCCGCGGCTACGAGTGGCGCGAGGTCGGCCCGCGCGTCGTCGACGACGACGAGGACAGCTTCGCCCTTGGCGCGCGGCACGTGTTCACGGCGAGCGCGGAGTACGAGCACTACTTCCGCGGCGGCCCCTGGGGCGTGGCCGCCTTCGTCGACACCGGAAGCGCGTTCGACGGCTCGCCGCGGCTGCGGACCGGCGCCGGCGTCGGCCTGCGCTGGCAGACGCCGGTCGGCCCGCTGCGCCTGGACATCGCGCGCGGGCTGGACGATCCGGACTCGCCCTTCACCCTGCACCTCAACATCGGCACGAGCCTCTGACCATGGCGCACGCACCAGGCATCGGCCCGGAAGAGCGCGAGGCGCGGATCGCGGAGCTGCGCGCGCGCCGGCGGGCGAGGATGCGCACGCTCGCGCTGCGCAGCGCGCTCGGCACCGCCACGCTCGCCGTGCTGCTGGTCGCGGCCGGCTGGTGGCTGCTGTCGACGCTCGGCGGCCGCGACTTCCTGCTGGCGCAGGTGGTGGCCCGGCTTCCGGCCGGGACCACGCTGGAGTGGCGCGACGCCGAGGGCCCGGCCTCGGGCCCGCTGACCCTGCACGACGTCCGCTTCCAGCAGCTGGTGTGCCCGGAGGTCGACGACCAGCCGGTGCCCTACGGCCAGTGCGCGCAGCCGCACGCGCTGCGCTTCAGCGCCCGGCGGATCACCATCGATCCGGCGCTCCGGCCGCTCCTGGGGCGCGTGCTGCGGCTGGACGCGGCCCAGGTGGAAGGGGCGGTGCTCGAGCTGCCGCCGGCCGACGACGGCGAACCGTTCTCGCTGCCGCGCTGGCCCGAGGTCCTGCCGCGGATCGAGCCGCCGCTCGGGCTCCGCGCGGATACGGTCGAGGTCGACGGGTTCCGCGTCCTCCGCGGCGGCGAACCGATGATCGACGTCGCAAGCGTCCGGGGCGGTTTCGAGGCGCGCAGCGGGAGGCTGCGGCTGCAGGACGTCGTGGTCGACAGCGACCGCGGCCTGTTCACGGCCGCGGGCCACTACGCGCCGGGGGACCGCTACCGCATGGACCTCACCGCTTCGGCGCTGCTGCCGGCGCCGGCGGGCACGACCCGGCCGAGGCTGGGGCTGGTGGCACGCGGCGACGTGGCCGCGCTCGAGATCGCGCTGTCGGGACATGCGCCCGCCCCGCTGCGAGCCCACCTGTCGCTGCGCGGCGAGGTGGCGCCGCGCTGGACGTTCAGCGCTTCGGCCGAGGCGCTCGACCCGGGCCTCCTGGCGGGGTCCGGCGAACCGGGCACGGCGGTGGCGTTCGGGCTGTCCGCCAGCGGCAGCGGAGGCCGCGCGGAGCTGCAGGGCCGGGTCGAGCGCGGCGGGCTGGCCGCGACCATCCGGCCCTCGGTCCTCGCCCTCGAGGACCAGGTGCTGGAATTCGACCCGCTGGTCGTCGACCTGCTCGGCGGCCGCGTCACCGTCCGCGGCCGCGGCGACTTCGCCGATCCCGCGGCAGCCGCGGTCCGCTACGCGATCACGGCGCGCGGCCTGTCCTGGGCGCCGGCGCCGTCCGGAGCGGGCGCCGCGCCCGACCCGGCGGCCACCATCCGCGCCGACGCCGACATCGGGCTGGCCGGCGGCCCGGCCGACTGGGCCCTGGTCGGCACCGGCACCCTGGAGCGCGGCGGCGGGACGGCCGAGGTCCAACTGCGCGGCCGCGGCAACCGGGAGCGTCTCGTGGTCGGGACGCTGTCCGCGCGCACGCCAGGCGGGCGCATGGACGGCAGCGGCCACGTCGCCTGGTCGCCGGCCCTGGGCTGGTCGCTCGATGCCGCCCTCGCCGGCTTCGATCCCGGCTACTTCGCACCCGGCTTCCCCGGCGCGATCGACGGACGCCTGGCCAGCACCGGGACCACGCGCCCCGACGGCGGGCTCGACCTGGACGTGGAGGCGCGCGACCTGGGCGGCTCGCTGCGCGGGCGGCGCCTGGCGGGGAGCGCGCGCTTCGCCATGCAGGGCGCTGCGCCGGGCGCCGACGGTTCCGCCCATTACGAGGGCGAGGCCGCGCTGGTCGTGGGCGGCAGCAGGATCGACGCGCGCGGCGAAGCGGGTGACCGCATCGACGTCGAGGCCTCCCTGGCGCCGCTGCAGCTCGGCGACCTGCTTCCCGGCGCCGCCGGGCGCATCGAAGGCCGGCTGGCCGTGGCAGGCCGGCGCGACGCGCCCGAACTGCGCGCCGACCTCGACGCCAGCGGACTGCGCCACGGCGCGACCGTCATCGACGCCCTGCGCGTCGAAGGCCGCCTTCCCTGGCGCGGGGGAGGCGGCGCGCTCGCCGTCGACGGCAGCGGGGTGCAGGCCGGGCTTGCGCTGGACAGCGTCTCGCTGCGCGCGCAGGGCGCCGTGGAGGACCTGCGGCTGGAGGTCGCCGCCAGCGGCGAAGTCGGGCGGGCGTCGCTGGCCGGCGGCGCCCGGCGCGGTGCCGACGGGCGCTGGCGCGGCGCGCTGGAACGGCTCGAGGCGGTGCCGGCGCGCGGCGCGGCCTGGCAGCTGCAGGGGCCGGCCACGTTCGCGCAGGCGGGCGCGTCGCGCTGGACCCTGTCCGCCACCTGCCTGGCCTCCGGGGTCGGCGGCGAGCTGTGTGCCAGCGCGGACTGGCCGCGGGAAGGCCTGTCGGTGCGCGGCGAAGGGCTGCCGCTGGCGCTGCTGGCGCCCTACCTGCCCCGGCAGGACAGCGGCCGGCTCTGGTTCCTCGACGGCAGCATCGACATCGACGGCCGGCTGCGGCCGGCGGGGCGGGCCTGGCAGGGCCACCTCGACCTGGCCTCCGCCAACGGCGCGCTGCGCACCGGGCAGCGATCGCGCCGCGACGTGCTGTCGTACAGCGCGCTGTCGCTCGAGGCCCGCTTCGATGCGAACCGGATCGACGCCACCCTGGGGCTCGGCTTCAACGGCGAAGGCCGCATCGACGCGCGCGTTCGCTCGGGCTGGGACGCCTATGCCCCGCTGGAGGGCAGCCTGGCCGCGAACACCAGCGAACTGACCTGGCTCGAGCTGTTCTCGCCCGACATCGTCACGCCCACGGGCCGCCTCGACGCCGACCTCCGCCTGTCGGGGACGCGCGGAGCGCCGCTGCTCGGCGGCGAGGCCCGCCTGTCGGACTTCACCGCCGAGATCCCCTCGCTGGCGAT
>JAAZHF010000465.1 GCA_012510865.1 Gammaproteobacteria bacterium | reverse complement strand
TTCTTATAGGTTGCTGTTTCCTTTTTAATAAAAACCCAAATTTCTTTAGCAATCAGGTTTTTTAAGGTTTCTCAGAAACTTTAAACATGACGCCTGTGTACATAACAAATTATTAATTTCTCATTATTTAAAATAGCTTTCAAAAACTTTTTTCTGTTATTCTCAAAACCATTCAGCGTAGTACCAAGGCCATTAATAATTCGTTGCGCAAAAAATCAATTGGAACACCCCACACAACCTGGTTTTTTTGGTTAACCAATACCAGTTCCGAATCGTATAAAGAAAACTCGGGTTGAAGAAACTCCTTATTCAGGTAAGTTACAAAACCAGATTCGTCCAATTCCTGAGATTGAATTATTTTCCTAATGAAGAACCGATTTGAAGGGTGGGCTACTATATGGAGCCTTCCTTTATTTTTCAATTTTTCGATTATTTTCAGCAACTTATTATGATTACATTCCGAGCATGCATTTTCTTTCAGGTATATCACATGCAGGTACTCTCCCTCATACCCTGGCATTTTGGTATTTGATTCAAGTGTTTGGTTAACACGGACAAAATTCAGGGCAAAAGCTTCAAATATCATTGATGCATCCAAATTAATGTCGTCTAACTGTTGCTCCTGAATTTTTTTTCGTGACTCAGCATTTTTTAATTCTAACTTGAATTTTTTATTGGAAAAACTTAGCCAAATAGAAATCCCAACAAAAACCAGAGCAATAAAGCTTGAAATATTGGATTTCATAATTGAAATTTTAAAGGTTTCACTTTAATGCCTTGGGAAACTTCTGGGTTGGTTCATTACATCAGAAAGGAGTTCTTCTATTGTCTGTTTTTGAACCTTTAATGTGGCTAAATCAGGTAAAGGTTTCCCTTTAAAAATATAGGAATAATAAGGTTTTATATCTGAATCCTCCATTTTTTTGAAACACTTTATTTCCCCTTCAGTTTCTTTAAAAGGACAAGCCTCTTTACTAGGAAAATCGAGCCAAAGTTCTGGATTATAAAAAACCAGCGGATTTTTGGTATAAGTCACCAACATATCTCCAACCTCTTCTGTAATTCTGAAATTATAAAGCTGGGCACCATCAAGGGCTGAAAACCTAACATTGATTTCAAAATCTCCAACCCTATACCCTCCCTGAATAAATACCGGGAAAGACTTATTCTCCTGATGTTTGTATTTAACCATTAAATGACCACTAACAACTTCTTGACAAAGGTTGCAATACCACGGGCAGGTATCAAAAACTATCGAATCTATCAAGTGGGTATTCTCATCAAAATACATGGCACCTCCGTATTTATCTGAGCTTATTGATTTAAAAAGAAAGAAAGGTAATCCATGTGGGTTTTCCATTAATTCAAAAACAAACTCAGACTTTTTTTTCAAATTTAAAGGACCACTTTCCTCCATTCTTCTGTAGGCGTTAAGCAAATTATTATATCCAGGGGCAAAACCTGTTTTTTCAAAAACCCCATCTGCCATATGATGAATAGCAGCCTCCATGATAAGGTTATTTAAACCCTGGCTTATGCCTCCCTTCCTTATATTTTCAGGGAAAAAAACCAAGCTGTTGAGTTTTATATAATAATCCGGGCCCAGTGAAACCAGCTTCCCCATGGCATCAGTGTATGTGGCTAGCTCACCTTTTAAAAAAGAACTTTCGCAATAATAACCCGAAATGACGAAAGATTCATAAAATCGCTTGCCGTAGTTTTTAAGGATTTTTTCAAT
The DNA here is from genome assembly GCA_012510865.1 of Gammaproteobacteria bacterium. Classification (GTDB taxonomy): domain Bacteria; phylum Pseudomonadota; class Gammaproteobacteria; order Xanthomonadales; family Xanthomonadaceae; genus Luteimonas. Next base: position 2,433 of record JAAZHF010000465.1, on the reverse strand, counting down.
GCTTGCGCCCCGGGGTGAACAGGAAATTACACACCCGATCAGGATGGGAAAAATCAAGCTGTTGAGAAGTGGCCTTGCTGTTATTTTGCACATATTTATTTTTCTTAAACAATTGAGCATAAGTAAAAAATGGTTATCTGGATATGAGTTAAAAGTCAAGCTGAAAAAGGTAAATCTTGCCTGATTCGTATAAAGAGTCCTGAAAAAAACTAGAAATAAAATATGGCGCTAAATACCCCTCCACTTTAAATCCTTTCGGTACATCCACATCTGCAATCAAAACTTCATTTCTATATATTTGTAAGCCATCGTAATGGCTATGACTACCTCTGCTGTATGATCGAAACAAAAGATCCCTTTCTTCAATGTACTCGAGCGAAGTGTAAGTCCCGCAATCAACCTGGTCTTTTCTAAATATTTTCTCAACCTCATTGAAATCGTTTCCTTTATAGGTTGAATAATTTTGGTTCATTTGCAAACCATTTAGGCCAAATGCCCTTATTGGTTTAAAGGAGCTATCGCAAACATAGATAAGAGGATCTGGTTCAAAACCTAAAAAGAACTGCTGCTTTGCTGGTGCTACATCAAAAATCGCCCTTGAAAAATGACCAATAAACTCATAATTCTCAAAGGCAAGAGACCTGAGCCCCAATAAATCGACCACTACGCCTGAAATAACATCAAGTTTAGCTATTAATTTTGACCGCCTGTAATAATCGCGAGAATTTATCATATTAAACAAAGGGTGAAAGGATGAAACTTCACAAAAAATATAATTCCCCAAAAGCCTGCATTTATCCCTGCCTGTTATATAATTGAAAGAATACAAATAGGGATTCTGAGGATCAGGTATCTCGTTCTCGGCAACTGGTTCGCTACTTTGCCAATTAACCCTTTTCATTTCAATAAATTCCCATTGGTCAGAAAAAAAGTGAAGATCCCAGGATGTGCCCTGAATTAGAAAACTGTTGTCTGCCAGAAAAGTAAAATCGTGAATGACACCCCCAAAAAATTCTTTTGGTGACTTACCCGTCCCTATTCGAAAAGGGTAAATTTTACCATCAATAGTTATTGGGAAAACCCGATTTTGTAAGTAATCAACAAAAAAAACAGTATCAGAAAAAACTCGAATATAACCAACAAAACTTGAAGGTATGTTTTCGAGAATAATACTATCAAGATTGATTTGGGGGATAAGAATATCCCTTTCTTGCGAAACCAAAATTCCTTCATAATAATCCTTAGCTTGTGGCGGGTCAGTCTTACCACAGACAACTAAAAGAATAAGAAGGAAAATCCTCAAATATTTTAAAATCATCATTACCCAGATTTAATTTTTTAATATAAGGGGCTAAGGTTTTTAACAACCATAGCCCCCAAATATTAATCATTGCAATTGTCGTCAAGATCTCTGCAATTCGCTGTTCCTATTGGGGCGCAAAGTTTACCATAGTTATTGGCTTTGCAGTTCTTTCCCCAAATTAGTCCACATCTACATCGATAATCAACCTCACCACCCGGTTCCTCCCCCTCCCCCGGATCACTTCCAAACACATTATTCCCGATCAAAAACAGGGCACCGGCGGCAAAGGCCAGCAGTAAAAAGTTTTTACGAATGGTTTTCATTTTTAAATTTTTTTGTTTTACTTAAATTAAACCATTTGCTTGTTTTCACAGTTGATTTTATTAAATAATTTATTTATTTAACCTTATCTTTGCCGCTACACCTCCTTTCTTTTAAGGAAGAGGGCCGGGGGTGGGAAATGCTTTTTCACAGATTGCGGTTTCCCGCCCCTTTTTTCTTCCTGTATTTGTTTGTGTATTTTATTTCTCGCTATAAGTGCGTTTTTTTCTTGTTTGCAGATTTAAAAACATATGCTATGAAATTGCATGGTAAAAATAAGAAAAAAGTTTTTACTATTTACCCCCCCCCCTCTAATTTATAACCATTCTAAATTAAACATGCGATAAAAGATAGCTTTTTTGGCTGTTTTTTTATTCCCTGAATTTATACACCACCAAAAAGGGGTTGTCGGTCATGGGGTTGTGGTTTGCGATGATTTGGCGGCCATTTTCCTGAAGGATATCAGGGGTATACAAAGTCCAGTTCCTGCCAAAAAAATACTCCAGCAACCCCCGACTTTCCATCATATCTATTTCCCGGGGGCCAATTTCCGGTTGGTAGTAAACAATGGACCGGTCAGGATGCATGCTTTGAAAAGGGAAACGAATACCTTCTTTAAATGATGAAAAAACCAAATTATGTTGTCCCATTTTATCCTGAATAACGAATTTAAAATTATCATCAAATTCCATGGCGGCAATCCTGAATCTATTATTCTCAAAGGATTTCATAATCTGATGATTAAGAATCCGGCCCTGGCCCACAACCTCATAAGGAAGCATGATAGACTCAGATTTTTGTTCTTTGAT
>JAAZHF010000363.1 GCA_012510865.1 Gammaproteobacteria bacterium | reverse complement strand
GCATCGGCGGCACCCTCCGCTTCGGCGAGGGGCTCGCGCGCAGCGAGGGCCTGGTGATCGACGGCGCCGCGGCCGAGATCCACATCCGCGGCAGCGCCGACCTGCGCGCGCAGACCTACGACCAGGTGATCGAGGTGCAGCCGCGCACCGGCGGGCTGCTCACGGCGGTCGGCGCGATCACCGCCGGGCCGGTCGGCGCGGCCGTGGGTGCGGTCGCAAACGCCGTCTTCGAAAAGCCGCTGGGACGCATGGGGGCCCGCGTGTACCACGTGTCCGGGCCGTGGAAGGATCCCAGGGTCCGGGTCGAGGGCCGCGAGCTCCCGCCCGCCGGCGACGCCGACGTGACCCCGCCGGCGGGCGACGCAGCGGCACCGCCCGAACGCGACGCCGCGACCCCGCCCGAAAGCGACGCCGCGACCCCGCCGGCGGGCGACGAGCCTTGATCCCGCGGCGCCCCGCCCTCACGTGGCTTGAATCCCCGGAGTCGGACCAACCATGAGCCAGGCCCTTGCAATCGCCGAATCCCGCCTCCTGCTGCCCGCGGGCCTCGACGCCCGCGGCCTGGAGCGCACCTTCGGCGCGCTGCTCGGCCCGGGCATCGACTTCGGGGACATCTATTTCCAGCACGCGCGACGCGAAAGCTGGACCGTCGAGGACGGGATCGTCCGCGATGGCGCGCACTCGATCGAGCAGGGCGTCGGCGTGCGCGCGATCAGCGGCGAGAAGACCGGTTTCGCCTATGCCGACGACATCAACGCCGAAGCGCTGCTGTCCGCCGCCGGCTCGGCGAGGGCCATCGCGCGCAGCGGCGCCGAGACCCGCGCCCGCGCGCTGGTGCCGGCGGGTGCGCGGGCGCTGTACCCGGCCGAGGACCCGGTCGACGGCATGGCCAGCGACGCCAAGGTCGAGTCGCTGCGCCGGGTCGACCGGATGCTGCGCGCCGCCGATCCGCGGGTGACCCAGGTGGTGGTCAGCCTGTCGGGCGGCGTCGACACCATCTTCGTGGCGCGGTCGGACGGCGTGGTCGCCGGCGACGTGCGCCCGCTGGTGCGGCTGAACATCCAGGTGATCGTGGAGCAGGGGGGCCGGCGCGAGACCGGCTACGCCGGGTACGGCGGGCGCTGTTCCTACGCCGAGCTGCTCGGCGACGGCCAGCCCGAGAAGTACGCGCGCGAAGCGCTGCGGCAGGCCCTGGTCAACCTCGAGGCCATCGACGCGCCGGCCGGCACGATGCCGGTGGTGCTCGGCAGCGGCTGGCCCGGGGTGCTGCTGCACGAAGCCGTCGGGCACGGGCTGGAGGGTGACTTCAACCGCAAGGGAAGCAGCACCTACGCCGGGCGCATGGGCCAGCGCGTCGCGGCTCGCGGCGTGACCATCGTCGACGATGGCACGCTCGACGGACGCCGCGGTTCGCTCAGCGTCGACGACGAGGGCACGCCCACGCAGTGCACGACGCTGATCGAGGGCGGCGTGCTGACCGGCTACATGCAGGACACGCTCAACGCCCGCCTGATGGGCGTGGCGCCCACCGGCAACAGCCGCCGCGAATCCTTCGCGCACCTGGTGATGCCGCGGATGACGAACACGTACATGCTGGCGGGGACGGACGATCCCGCCGACATGATCCGCTCGGTGAAGAAGGGCCTGTACGCGGTCAACTTCGGCGGCGGCCAGGTCGACATCACCAGCGGCAAGTACGTGTTCTCGGCGACCGAGGCCTACCTCATCGAGGACGGCCGGGTGACCGCGCCGGTGAAGGGCGCGACCCTGATCGGCAGCGGCCCCGAGACCATGCAGAGGGTCCGGATGGTCGGCCACGACATGGCGCTCGACGACGGCGTCGGCACCTGCGGAAAGGACGGGCAGAGCGTGCCGGTCGGCGTGGGCCAGCCCTCGCTGCTGGTGGACGGGATCACCGTGGGCGGCACCCGCGCGTGACCACCTGCGAACGCGGCTCAGTCGGCCTGGTCGAGCAGCGCGCGGATCTCGCGGTACAGCTCGCGGAAGGCACGCGGCGGCTTCCCGGCCTCGCGTTCGGCGCGCGCGTTGCGGACGAGCTGGCGGATGCGCTGGCTGTCGGCGCCCGGGAACGCGTCGAGCAGGGCGGACAGCGCCGGCGCGCCCTCGTCGCCCAGGAGGCGCTCGCGCCACTCCTCGGCGCGGTGCAGGCGGGCCGTGTCCAGCCGCGCCGCTTCGCCGTCCTCGTCGAGCGCGTCGCGCAGCGCATCCAGCGCCTCCTCGTCCTCGCGGCGCAGCTGCTTGGCGAGGAAGGCGATCTCGCGCTTGCGGGCGATGTTCGACGTGATCCGACGCGCCTGCGCGACGTGCGGCAGCAGGCTGTCGCCCAGCGGAAGCCTGGCCAGCCTGCCCGGGTCGAGCTCGACCAGCTGCTTCGCCAGCTCCAGCACGTCCAGCGCCTGGCGGCGCTGCGCGCTGCGGCTGGGGCCGAGGTATTCGCCGGTGTCTTCGTCCCTGCCGCGCATGTCGCCGCCCATCGAGCCATCCAGGAACCTGCAAGGATAAGGCATTGACCAGTCCGATCATCGAAGACGCGCCCGGGCGCGACGACAGCCGCGAGCGCCTGGCGCGACTGGAGTCGGTCGCCGGCCAGCTGCTCGACCGCTGCCGCGCGGCCGGGGCGAGCCAGGCCGAGGTCTCGTGCAGCGAGGACCGCGGCCTCAGCGTCAACGTGCGCATGGGCGAGGTGGAGTCGGTCGAGTCCACCCGCGACCGCGGCATCGCTGTGACGGTGTACTTCGGAGGGCGCAAGGGGAGCGCCAGCACCGCGGACCTGCGCCCGGAGAGCCTCGAGGCCACGGTCGAGCAGGCCTGCGCGATCGCGCGGCACACCGGGGACGATCCGGCGGCGGGCCTCGCCGAGGCAGCGCTCATGGCCCGCGCGATCCGCGAGTTCGACACCTGGCATCCCTGGGACCTGGACGCGCAGGAGGCCGTGTCGCTGGCCCTGGCCGCCGAGCAGGCGGGGCGCGACGCCGATGCACGGATCACCAACTCCGACGGTGCGTCGGTCGCCACCTCGGCGTCGCTGAGCGTCTACGCCAACAGCCACGGCTTCGTAGGCGCCGAGCGCGGCAGCCACCACAGCCTGTCCTGCGCGCTGATCGCGGGACGGGGCGAAGGCATGCAGCGCGACGGGTGGTACACCTATGCGCTCGCGGCCGGCGATCTCGAGCCCGCGGCCGCGGTCGGCCGGCACGCGGCCCGGCGCACGCTCGCGCGCCTCGATCCTGCGCCGATTGCGACCGGTCGCTACCCGGTGCTGTTCTCGGCCGAGACGGCGCGCTCGCTGGTGGGCCACCTGCTCGGCGCGGTGTCCGGCGGGGCCCTGTACCGTGGCGCCAGCTTCCTGGTCGGCGCCGCCGGGCAGCGGATCTTCCCGGACTGGTTCGCGATCCACGAGCGTCCCTTCCTGATGCGCGGCCTGCGCTCGGCCGCCTTCGACGCCGAGGGCGTGGCCACGCGCGAAGCGCCCCTGGTCGAAGCCGGGGTGCTCCGCCGCTACGTGCTCGGCAGCTACTCGGCGCGCCGCCTCGGGCTGGAGACCACGGCGAACGCGGGCGGCGTGCACAACCTCGAGGTCGCGGCGAACGCGGGCGGCCTCGACGACATGCTGCGCGGCATGGGCCGGGGCCTGCTGGTCACCGGCCTGATGGGGCAGGGCGTCAACACGGTGACCGGAGACTACTCGCGCGGCGCCTCGGGGTTCTGGGTCGAGGACGGCCAGGTGGTGCACCCGGTCGACGGCATCACCGTGGCCGGCAACCTGCGCGACGTGTTCGCGGCGGTCGAGGCGGTGGGCAGCGACGTCGACCCGCGTTCGCACATCCGCACCGGGTCGATCCTGGTCGGCGGGATGACGGTGGCGGGCAGCCGCTGAGGCGTCCCCGAACGGCGCCGGGGGAGGATTGGAACGCGGCCGGACGTGGTAACGTTCCGGCTCTTCATCCGCACGGGGAAACCAACATGTTCGACGAACAGGGCAGCAGCACCGAACCGCAGGCGTCCGCCGGCGCCATCGACCCCCAGCAGCGGCAGTGGGCGCTGTTCGCGCACCTGTCCGCCCTGTCCGCGCTGTTCACCGGCGGCATCGGCGCCGTCATCGGCCCGCTGGTCATCTGGCTGGTGAAGAAGGACACCATGCCCTTCGTCGACGACCAGGCCAAGGAAGCGCTGAACTTCAACATCACGGTCGCGATCGCGGTCATCGCGCTGTCGGTGATCGGCACGATCCTGCTGATCGTGCTCGTCGGCTTCGTGTTCTTCTTCCTGGCGTTCGCGGTCGGCATCTACTGGCTGGTGATGACCATCATCGCCGCGATGAAGGCCAACGAAGGCGTGGCCTACCGCTATCCGTTCACCCTGCGCCTGATCAAGTAACCGCAGCGGGTCGCGGCCCCGGCCGCGACCCTCCGGCTCAGTGGGAGCGGTGGATCGCCACCGTGCCCAGCTCGGCCAGCGCGGCGCCGCGCGATCCCAGCGGCGCCAGCGCATCGCGCAGCGCGCCTCCGAGGCGCTCGAGACGTTCGCGCGAACCGGCGATGCCGACCAGCGCCGGGAAGGTGGCCTTGTCCTGCGCCACGTCCTTGCCGGCGGTCTTCCCGAGCGTTGCGCTCTCGCCCTCGACGTCGAGCAGGTCGTCGCGGACCTGGAAGGCCAGGCCGAGGGCGTCGGCATAGGCGTCCAGCCGGTTGCGGTCCGCGGCCCCTGCACCCGCGGCGATCGCGCCCATGCGCACCGCGGCCCGGATCAGCGCGCCGGTCTTCAGTGCGTGCAGCCGCTCCAGCGCGTCGATCCCCGTCGCGGCACCGGTGCCGGTCGCGGCCAGGTCCAGCGCCTGTCCGCCGCACATGCCGCCGGCGCCCGCGGCGAGCTCGCGCAGCATCTCCACGCGCGCCGCGTCGCTGCATCCGGCGGCGTCGGCGAGCACCGCGAAGGCCAGCGACTGCAGGGCATCCCCGGCAAGGATCGCGGTGGCCTCGTCGAAGGCGACGTGGACCGTGGGCTGGCCGCGGCGGAGCGCGTCGTCGTCCATGGCCGGGAGGTCATCGTGGACCAGCGAATAGGCGTGGACCAGTTCGATCGCCGCCGCGGGTGCGTCGAGCGCGCCGGCATCAGCGCCGAAGGCGTCGCCCGCGGCGTAGACGAGCAGGGGCCGGATGCGTTTGCCGCCCAGCAGAACGGCGTGGCGCATCGCGTCGCCCAGGCGCGGCTCGGCGGCAGGGTGCGCGTCGAGCGCCGCCGCGAGGACCCGGTCGATGCGCTGCCGCCACTCGTCGAGCCTGGCCGCGATGCCGGTCGCGCCGGCGCCGGACTCAGGCATCGTCGCCGCTGGCGGGGAAGGCCGCGGCCGTGCCGGGGTCCTGCGGGTCGGTGAGCAGGCGGACGCGCAGTTCGGCCTGCTCGAGCGCCTGCTGGCATCGCCGGTAGAGGCCCACGCCGCGCTCGTAGGCGGCGAGCGAGTCTTCCAGGCTCATGTCCCCGTGCTCCATCTTTTCCACCAGCTGCTCGAGCGCGTCGAGCGAGGTTTCGAAGTCGGCGACCGGGGAGGCGTCCTTCGTGGATTCGGGCGTTTTCGACATGCCGCGAGTTTACGCCAACTGCCGCCAGCGCAGGCGCGCGCCGCGGCTGGCGAGCCAGTCGTGCAGCTCCGCCGACAGCAGCGCGTCCCCGGCGGCCTGCAGGCGCCCTTCGGGGTCGGAAAGCAGCGGAAGCCGGGCACGCTGCCAGGGCGGGATGCCCGCGTCCTGGAGCAGGTGCTTGAGCGCGTGCGAGTGGTCGCGGCCCGGCAGCCGGAGGCGCTCGCCGCCGCGCCTGGCGTGGGCACGCAGCGGCCGCGCGAACGCGGGCGCGCCTTCGAGGACCAGCTCCCCGCCGCCGGGCAGCGGCAGCGGTCGCCGGCCGTCCCAGTCGCGGCTCCATCCGGGCGGCAGCGCACGCGGCGCCCGCGGCAGCGCGTGCAGCTGCCGCCGCCACGCCCTGACCTCCGCGCCCGCCCAGCGGTATCCGGCCGCGCCGTCCCCGCGGGCGTCGAACAGGCGTTCGATGGCCGCGATCCCCGAGGCCGGAAGCGGCGGCAGCGACCGGCTCGCGGCCCATGCCCTCAGCACCCGGGCACGGCGCGCGGGGGGCAGCTCGCGCAGCCCGGCGATCGGGAGCGTGTCGGCCGCCGCTCCCCTGCCGGGGCCGACGAGGTCCCGGAGCGCCGCCTCGTCCCCGTGCGCAAGCAGGTCCGAAGCCTCCGCGCACAGGGCCGCGGAGCGCGCGAACGCGGCGTCGGCCGAGGGCCAGCGCTCCCGCAGCAGAGGCAGCACGTGCCGGCGCAGGTGGGTGCGATCGTGCGCCGGGTCGGCGTTGGCCGGGTCCTCGATCCAGCCCAGGCCGCGCTCGCGGGCCCAGGCCTCGAGCAGGCCGCGCGGCTGCTCGAGCAGCGGCCGCCACATCCATCCGCCGGCGAAGCGGAGCCAGGGGCGCATCGCCGCCAGCCCGTCGGGACCCGAGGCCCGCAGCGCGCGGAGCAGGAAGGTCTCGGCCTGGTCGTCGCGATGGTGGGCGAGGGCCAGCACCTCGCCTTCGCCGAGGGCCCGGGCGAAGGCGGCGCGCCGGGCGCCGCGGGCGGCGGCCTCGAGGCCGAGCCCGCTGGCGCGCTCGACGAGGACCCGTTCGACCGCCAGCGGGACCTGCAGGGCGGCGCAGGCGGCCTC
>JAAZHF010000362.1 GCA_012510865.1 Gammaproteobacteria bacterium | reverse complement strand
GTTCCAGGATGCGCACCACGCCGTGACCGGAGATCGCGCGCTCCACCTCGATGGCCACCGACTCGTGCGTGGCGTCGTCCACGATGGTCAAGGCCTTGAGCCCCCGTCCGTCTGCCGTCCGATCGAACACGAAGTCCATCGACCAGACCTGGTTGGCGCGGTCTGGCCGCAACAGCGGTTGCCGTTCGCCCACTGGCACCTTCTTCCGCTTCCGGCGCCGCACCTGCAGCTTCGCTTCCTGGTACAGCCGTTCGACGCGCTTGTAGTTCACGAGCAGTCCCGCCTGTCTGAGCTTGAGGTGGATCATCCCGACGCCGTAGCGCTTGTACCGCTGCGCCAACGCCAGGATCCGCTCGCGCAGCTCGACGTTGCGGTCCGGCACCGGCTGGTAGCGGTATGCGCTGGCGCTCATGCGCAGCACCGCCAGCGCCCGTCGCTCGCTCAGTCCCCTGGTCACCATGTAGCGCACCTGCTCGCGTCGAGCCGGTGCGCTCACCACTTTTTTCGCAGGACGTCCTTGATCACCTCGTTCTCGAGCACCTGTTCGGCCAGCAGCTTCTTCAGGCGGCCGTTCTCGGTCTCCAGCTCCTTCAGACGCTTGGCATCGGGCACGCTCATGCCCCCGAACTTGCTCCGCCACAGGTAGTACGAGGCCTCGCTGAAGCCGTGCTTGCGGCACAGCTCCTTGACCGGCAGCCCAGCCTCCGCCTCACGCAGGAAGCCGATGATCTGTTCTTCGGAAAAGCGCTTCTTCACGTCCAATCTCCTTGCTCTGGGGAATTGGACTCCAGATCGCTTCGCTACTCAAAACCGGGGGGACGTCGCCGCTACAGCGCCTACGTGCTGGGCCTGCGCGACTACCTCGTGGCCACCTGGCATCCGTCGACGCGCCCGGTGCCGTTCGAGTTGGACCTCACGCCCGGCCTGCGCTGGCTCGGGCTCGAGGTACGGCGCCATGCGCAGCTCGGAAACGAGAAGGCGGTGGTGGAGTTCGTTGCGCGCTACAAGCCCGGCAGCGCGCCGGCGGTGCGCCTGCACGAGATCAGCCGCTTCGAGCGGGTGGACGGGCGCTGGCTGTACGTCGACGGGGAATTCCCGGAGTAGAAGCCCGCGCCCGGGGAGTTTGGATCGGCAGGAGCGGCGCTGGCTGCCCCTCAAAGGCGAATTCCCGTGCTGCACACAGTAAAGTGCACCTTTCCAGGGGGAGGGTAGAAGCATGAGGATTCCAGTCATCGCATTGGCCGCCTGCGTATTGGCGGGCTGCACTTCGATCGACGTCCGGCCTGTTGCGGCGGGGATCGAACTGGGCCAGGTGTGCATCGTCAGGAACGATGAGGTCCTGGTCGACGATTTCCTGTCCGTGTTGCGTGACGGCCTCGACCGCCACGGCGTGGCGACGAGCGTGGTCGAGCCGTCGCAGGCGGACACCTGCGAGACCACGCTGACATACACCGCGGCACGCGGCTGGGACCTGAAGCCCTACCTGGACGAGGCGGAACTGCGTCTGTGGCGCAACGGTCGCCAGATCGGTGCGGCCGACTACCGGCACCGCGGTGGCTTCGCGCTGACGAAGTTCGCCGGGACGAAGAGGAAGATGGATCCCGTGATCGACGAGCTGCTTGCGGGTATTCGCCAGGCGCCCTGAGACAAGACGCCTGACGCTTAGCGGCGGCGCGCACGCGCCCGTTGCCGCCGCTCGGCCACGCCGGCCCAGAACACATGGCCATGCAGGGACAACGCGCTCAGCCCAACCAGGGCGAAGACGAGGTCCAGCGTGGCGTAGAGGTTCGTCGCGTGGTCCAGCAGCGGCCATCCCGTGCGCTGGAACCAGAGTGATCCGGGGCCGAAGACGCGGTGCACGGCCTGGTCGATCGTGAGTGACTGCCAGTCGCCCTGCCGGAGGACGCCCGCGAATCCCCAGGCGATGCAGGCGGCCGCGCCTGCGGCCAGCGCGCCCCCGAGCCATAGGGGCAGTTCGCGGACCCGGCGCGCCGGCGGCCACAGGTGCAGGGCGCCCAGGCTCCAGGTCAGCGCGGCCGCGGACAGGAACAGCAGAAGGGCCATGGTGGGTCCTCGGGTGGCATGCTGGCGGAGGCACCGGGTGCGAGCCTCTGCGTCCGGATCGGGGCGCCGTCCTGCCATGCGGAGTATGCGGGGCAGCCCGCCCCCGCGGCCGCGCATGATTCATCGCCGATCCCGGACCAT
>JAAZHF010000361.1 GCA_012510865.1 Gammaproteobacteria bacterium | reverse complement strand
GTGCTGCCCGGCGGCGTCGACGACGACGCGATGCGGCTGCCCAAGGCGCTGCCGACCGACGTGGTGAAGCGGCCGATGTCGCCGATCGTCCCGCCGCTGCCGTGGTACCAGCCCATCGCATTCGCCGCCGCCGTGGCCGCGGCGGTGCCGACGGCGGCGGTGAACTTCGCCGTCCACGCCTCCTCGACCCCGAGCGCGACCGCGTAGGGCAGCAGGGCTTCGAAGCGGCGTGCGTCGAGCGGCGGCGGACCCTCGCTGGCCGGACCCTCGAGGCGCGCGATGTCGTCCTGCTCGGCGACCGACAGGTAGCGGCGGAAGCCCTCGATGCCGTCCAGCAGCCGCCGTCCCTCGGGCGTCGGTGCGCCGACGGAGAACGCGACGGCCAGGGCCACCGCCAGGGCGCGCGCCAGCGGCGCCAGCGCCCAAGGCATGCCGCCACCGCTGCTGGCCGCCGCGAGCAGCAGGGTCGCGGCGAGGGTGGCGAAGAAGATGGCGAATGCGATCGCGATGCTGCCGCCGTTGTGCCGGAACATCGCCGGCTGGAAGCGGGCGGCCAGCGCCTTGCGGTGCTTGGCCATCGCCGCCTGCAGGTGCGCGGAGTTCCCGCTGTCGAGCTCCAGCCGTGGGCGCGAGGGCGGCAGCAGGGCCTCGAGCAGCCTGCGTTCGTCGTCGTTCCCGATCGACGACGACGGCACCCCGCCGCGCCGCAGCGTCCAGCGTTCGCCGAAGGGCCGCTCCTCGTGTTCGATCGACACCGCGCCCTTCACCGCGCAGGCCAGCAGGTCCGCGGACATGCAGGTGCCGTCGTAGCCACGGCGAAGCATGTAGCGCAGGGCCGCGGGGGATTCGTCGCCCGGCGGGCCATAGCGCACGACGATGACTCCCGGCAGTGGGTCGCGCCCGATGCGCCGCCAGCGAAGGAGGCAGAAGGCGAGCAGCACCAGCAGGCCCAGCATGGCGGCGAGCAGCGACAGGTTGTCGCGCAGCAGCCACATCGCCCGGGTCGCCGGCGTGGGCTCGGCGACGATGCCCTTGGGGAAGCCGAGCACGATGGTCAGGCTTTCGCGCGCCTGCAGCGGATGCGCCAGCTCCCAGCGGGCGACCCCCGGGGCGACGACCCGGGAGCGGACGTCGCGGCCGCGCTCGCCGTAGCGGCCGGAGTAGCCCTCGGTGGTGAGCTGCGCCTGCGGCACCGGGCGGGGCAGCCGCACCACCACGGTGGCGGCGTCCACCACGAAGTCCCAGTCGGGGCCGATTGCGTTCCAGTACAGCTCGTCGTGGTCCTCGAACCAGCCCAGTTGCCGCGTGGCCCGATAGCGGATCGCATAGGTGGTGTCCAGCGGCACCGGCAGCAGGGTGTCGTCGCCGGTGTTGACGCGCACGCCGTTGAAGCGGTCCTCGGTGAACCAGGGCTCGGGCCGGCCGTCGCGCTCCACGCCGAGCACCTCGAAGCCGACCACGATGTTGTTGCCGTGGCTGTCCTTGTAGCGCACCGGGAAGTCGCGGTAGATGCCGCGGCGGATCTGGCGGCCCTCGCCGCGCACGCGGATCGACTCGGTGACGTCGAGGCTGCCGTCGGCGAGGACGTCGATGGCGACGTCGTAGGACAGGATGCGCTCCGACGCGGCCGCCGCGGCGGGCAGCAGCAGGGCGGCCGCCAGCAGCCAGGCCAGCCCGAGCGCGCGCATCGTGCTCATCGCGACGGGGCCACCGCCGGAGCCGCGCGGCTGTCCGCCGCGGCCTGGAAGAACGCGGCCTGGTGGAAGCCGAGCGCGCGCGCGACGAGGATGTCGGGCACGCGCTGCACCGCGTCGTTGAGGTCGCGCACGGCGCCGTTGTAGTAGCGGCGCGCGGACTGCAGGTGCTCCTCCACCTCGACCAGCTGGTCCTGCAGGCGCAGGAAGCTGGCGCTGGCCTTGAGGTCGGGATAGGCCTCGCGCAGCAGGAGCACGCGGCCGAGCGCATGCTCGAGCTCCGCCTCGACCTGGCCGAGCTCGGCGGGGTCGCGAAGGCCCAGCGCCCGCGCCCGCAGCGCGGTCACCGCTTCCAGGACCGCGCCCTCGTGCGCGGCGTAGCCCTGCACGGCCGACACCAGCGAGGGCACCAGGTCGTGCCGCCGCTGCAGCTGCACGTCGATGTCGGACCAGGCCGTCGCGACCTCGTTGCGCAGCCGCACCAGGCGGTTGTAGGCGGCCACCGCCCAGGCGAGGACCGCCAGCGCGACGACCGCCAGGGACAGCGCGGGGATCACGCCACGGATCCTCCGCGCACGTGGACTTCCACGTCGCCGAGCGCCACCACCTGGCCGGCGCGGATCTTGGCGGTCTTGCGCGATTCGGTGGCGCCGTCGACGCGCACGGCGCCGGAGGCGACGAGGGCCTTGCCCGCGCCGCCGCTGTCGCACAGGCCGCAGAGCTTGAGCAGCTGGTTGAGCTCGACGTGCCCGCCTTCCAGCTCGAAATCGATGTGTTGCATGCCGCGTCCGGTGGGGTCGGATGCGGCAGCGTAACGCAGCGCGCCCGCCCGCGTTAACCTGAGGGCAGGGCCCCGCGCGGGGCGAAGGGAGAGCACCATGGGCACCGAACTGCAGATGCTGGCCTGGGCGATCGCGCTCGGCCTGGTCCACCTGTTCCTGGACGCGGCGCTGAAGACCTCGCAGCGCGGCCTGGCCTGGAACGCCGGCGCCCGCGACGGCGAGCCCCGGCCGCTGGAGGGCGTGGCGGGACGCGTCAACCGCGCCTTCAACAACTTCCTCGAGTCCTTCCCCATGTTCGCGGCCGCCGTGCTGGCGGTGGCGCTCATGGAGCGCGGCAGCGCGCAGACCGCGCTCGGTGCGCAGCTGTACTTCTGGGCCCGGCTCGTCTACATCCCCGCCTATGCCTCCGGCATTCCCTACGTGCGCAGCCTGGTCTGGGCGGTGTCGCTGGTGGGCATCCTGATGGTGCTGGTGGCCGCCTTCTAGCTCAGGGCAGGGGGATCCGCAGGGCGCGGCCGTCCAGCTCGAGCAGGACGCCGTCGCGGTCGATGGCGGTGATGACGGCCTCGCCCAGGCGGTCGCCCTCGACCCGCCGCTGGCCGTCGATGATCACGAAGCGGCGCGCCGGGTCGCTGTTCCACATGTGCATGCTGAGCTTCGCCTCCGGCAGGCGCCCGCGGTCGGCGGCGGACAGGGTGGCCAGGCGCCGCGCTGCGTCCGCGGGCGGGCGCGGCGGCCCGGCGGGCAGCGGAACGGTGGCCGGTGCGGACGCGTCGACCGGCGGAGCGGACGCGGCTGCGGACGTGCGCGGCACGCCATCGCCGGGTGCGCTGGCGGACGCCGCGGCGACCGGGGGAGGGGGGTCGATGCGTTCGACGCGCGGCCATGGCTCCGCGGCCGCCGAATCGCGCGCGGGCGCGCCGGGCTCCGCGGTCGCGTCGTCGCCCGGCCCGCGCGCGAGCGGCTCCCGCTCCGCGGGGGTCGCGGTGTCGGCGTGCCCGTCGGCGAGTTCCCGGTCCCCGCCGGCGCGGAACCAGGACAACAGCAGCACCAGCACCACCGCGCAGGCGATGCCGGCCGTCCAGGCCCAGGGCGCCACGCCGCGCCGTCGGGGAGCGGGCGGCGGCGGCAGTTCGACGCGCAGGTCCGGCGCCTGGCCGCGGCGGCGCTCGGCTTCGGACTTGCGCAGGGCCTCGAGGATCAGTGACATGCGCCCGGCCTCAGTCCAGGGTCCGCTGCAGGCGCGGGCCGGCGTCGCCGGCGGCCAGGGCGAACAGGGTTTCCGGGCCGACCACGCCGTCGACGGCGAGCCCGCGCGCGCGCTGGAAGCGGCGCACCGATGCGGCCAGGGCGGCGTCGAAGGGCGCGCCCGGCGGCTGCGGATCCGCCACGCCTTCGCGCACCAGGCGCTCGCGAAGCCAGTCCACGGCCTCGCCACCGCGTCCGGCCGCGGGCGGTGGGAACAGGCCCGGGGCCGCGCGCCAGGCCGCGGCGTAGCGACCCACCCAGGCGCGCTGCAGGTCGGCGCGGTCGACGTCGATGGCCTGGCCGCCCAGCAGGAGGCGGGCGCGGGTCCCATCGGTCCCCAGGAGCAGGGCCCAGGCGCCGTCGCCGTCGGATTCGAGCTGCAGCAGGGCCGGGCGGCCAATGGCGGCCAGGCGGTCCAGGTGCGCGCTGCCGCGGACGCAGTAGGCGCCTTCCGCGAGCTGCGGCGCGCAGGCCGCGGCGGCCTCGGCGTCCGCCGCGCCGTCGGGCAGCGACCAGGCCGCCAGCATCGCCCGCCACGCAGCGATCCGTGCCCCGGCGGTGGACGCGGCGGCGATGCGCTCGCGCAGCGCGGCGGCATCGACGCCGGGCGCGGCGTCCGCGTGCGGCGGCGCATCCGGCGCCTGCGTGCGCGCCTGCGCCGGGGACGCGCCTGCCTCCGCGCCTTCGCCCGCACCGCCGCCCGGGTCCGGCACGGCCGCGACGGCCGATGCCGTCGCCGTAGCCGGGGCCTGCGGCTGCGCGCCGTCGACGTCGGCGCGGGGCCACAGCGCCGCGAGCGCGATCGCGGCCACCGCGGCGGCGCCGAGCCCGGCCACCAGCGCCAAGCGCAGCGGGCGTCCTCCGTACCGGGCCGGCGGCGGCAGCGCCTCGCGCGCGGCCTCGTCCACCAGGGCCGCGTCGATGCCGTCCAGGTCGCGCGCATAGCCCGCCAGCAGCGCGCGTTCGGCGATCACGTTCACCAGCCTGGGGATGCCGCCGCTGCGCAGGTGGATGCGCTGCGCGGCGCCCGCATCGAAGGGGAAGTGCTGGCCGCCGGCCACCCGGAAGCGGTGCCGCAGGTACCCGGCGGTGCCGGCGGCGTCGAGCGGCGTGAGGTGGAAGCGCGCGGTGATGCGCTGGGCCAGCTGCCGCAGGCCCGGCTGGGCCAGGACGTCGCGCAGCTCCGGCTGGCCGATCAGGATCACCTGCAGCAGCTTCTGGGTGTCGGTCTCGAGGTTGGTGAGCAGGCGCACCTGTTCCAGGGTCTCGACCGGGAGCGCCTGGGCCTCGTCGATGATCAACACCACCCGCAGGCCCCGGGCGTAGGCCTCGAGCAGGTGCGCGTTGAGCGCATCGACCAGCGCCTTGGCGTTCCCGCGGCGGCCGTCGAGCGCGATGCGCAGCTCCTCGCACACCGTTTCCAGCAGCTGGACCGGGTCCTGCCTGGGATTGAGCACCAGCGCGACGCGCGCGTTGTCGGGCAGCTGGCCCAGCAGCAGCCGGCTCAGCGTGGTCTTGCCCGTCCCGACCTCGCCGGTGAGCTGCACGAAGCCGCCGCCGCCGCCCTGGGTGATCCCGAACAACAGGTGCGCGAGCGCATCGCGGTGGCGTTCGCCGAGGTAGACGAAGCGCGGGTCCGGCGTGATCGAGAACGGTGGCTCGGCGAGCCCGTAGTGCTCCAGGTACATGCGCGGCAGGGCGGGCGGGGCCCCCAAGCCTGCCACGGTTCCGCCCTTCGTGGGAGCGGCGGGCGCGTCAGTCGGTGACGTCGCGGGATTCGCCCACGGCGAGCACCTCCGCGTGGCGGATCCGGCGCGGGCGCGCGATCAGCGGGTGCACCAGCACCGCGGCAAGGAGGATCGCCACGCCCAGGTAGAAGCGCAGGCTGAGCTCCTGCTGCTCCGAAAGCAGCACGATGGCGAGCAGGATGGCGTACACCGGCTCCAGGTTGACCGCCAGCTGCGCCGAGAACGCGCTCATGTGCCGCAGCGCCACCAGCGACAGCGCGAACGGGAACAGCGTGCAGGCGAAGGCGAGCAGCAGCAGGTAGCCGCCGTCGGAGGCGTCGGGCAGGGTGAACAGCGGCCCTGCGAGCGCCGGGAAGACGCGCGGCATCAGCGGCGCGAGCAGGGTCAGCGCGATCGTCCCCGCGCCGAGCTCCACCGCGGTCACGACCAGCGGGTCGGCGTGGTCGACCAGCCGCTTGTTGAGCGAGCCGAAGAGTGCGACGAACAGGGCCGACAGTGCGCCCACGGCCACGCCGATGCGCATGCCGTTGGGGATGCCGCCCACCACCAGGGCCACGCCCGGGAGCACCGCGATGCCCAGCGCGAGCTCGGCGCGCGAGAATCGGCGTCCCGCGAGCTTCGGCTCGACCATGGCCACGAACACCGTGGCCAGCGCCATGCAGGTGGCCGCCACCGAGGCGTTGGCAAGCTTCACCGAACCGTAGAAGGTCAGCCAGTGCAGCGCCACCAGCACGCAGATGACGGCATAGGAAAGCAGCAGGCGCGGCCG
>JAAZHF010000360.1 GCA_012510865.1 Gammaproteobacteria bacterium | reverse complement strand
GGTTCCCGCCGTGCAGCGAGAGCCGCCCGCGCTCGGCGGCGCGGCCGACCACGCCGTGGCCGACCACCTGGGCCACGAATTCCGGGAACAGGCTGACGATGTCGACGCGCAGCGGCCCGCGACCGGTCCCGGCGGCCACGCTAGAACTCCGGATCCCAGTCGACCGTGACCAGGCCCCGGTCGAAATCGACCGAGACGACGTAGTCCGGGACCACGAAGGGAATCATGCGCTCGCGATCGCCCTGCGCGACCAGCACGTCGTTGGCGCCGGTGGAGAACAGGTGCGACACGGTGCCGAAGTCGACGCCGTCGACGTTGGCCACGCGCAGGCCCTCGAGGTCGACCCAGTAGTACTCGCCCGGAGCGGGGGGCGGCAGCGCCGATCGCGGCACCCAGACCTCGGTGCCGCGCATCGCCTCGGCCGCGTCGCGATCCTCGACGCCGGGGATGGTCGCCACCAGGCCCTTGCCGCCTTCGCGGCCGCGGGCACCGTCAAGCTCGCGCTCGCGACCCTGCGCGTCGCGCAGGATCCACGGCTGGTAGCGGAAGATGGCGCGGGGCGGATCGGTGAAGGACTCGAGCTTCAGCTCGCCACGCACGCCGAAGGCGCCGTGGACCCTGCCCAGCAGGATGCGGCGCCCGGAGGTGTCCATGATGCGGGATGCGGCCGCGCGCCCGGGCGCGGCCGGGGCATCAGGCGGCGGTCGCCGCCGCGGCCTTGGCCGCTTCCTTGTACAGGTCGCGGACCTTGTCGCTGACCTGCGCGCCCTTCGAGACCCAGTGGTCGACGCGGGCGGTGGCCATCACCACGCGCTGCTCGGCGCCCTGCGCGACCGGGTTGTAGTACCCCACGCGCTCGATGTTGCGACCGTCGCGCGCGCTGCGCGAGTCGGTGACGATGATGTGGTAGAAGGGGCGCTTCTTGGCGCCGCCGCGGGTGAGGCGGATCTTGACCATTGGTGTCTTCCGGTGTTGCCCAGTCGCCAGGATGGCGAGGTAAGCCGGGAATTGTAGCGGAAGCCGCGCCGATGCGCGATACCCCGGCCCCGGCCGCGCTCAGAACGCCTCCCAGTCGTCCCGCTCGAGCAGCGCGCGCAGCCTCGCGACGAAGCCCGGATCCCCTGGGAAGGCATGCCCGTCGATGGACGCGATCTCCTGGAGGCCGCGCGAATTGAGCGCGACCGCGGTGCGCTGCCCGTCCAGGTCCCCCAGCCCCACCGGCACCCGGCGTGCCGGGATGCCCTCCTGGCCCAGCGCCATGTGGAGCCGCCAGAAGGTGACGCCCGGCAGCGCCGGGGCCTTCGGCCAGGTCAGCACCGACCCGTCCCAGAAGGCGATGTTCCAGAACGTGCCCTCGGCAATGCGGCCGTCGGCGTCGACGAGGACGGCATCGTCGAAGCCGGCCGCGACCGCGGCCTCGCGGGCGCGCAGCTGCGGACCGGTCGCGAGGTGCTTGACGAACGGGTGCTCCCGCAGGCCGCGGTGGCTGCGCAGGCGCAGCGCGCCCGCGGGG
>JAAZHF010000359.1 GCA_012510865.1 Gammaproteobacteria bacterium | reverse complement strand
GAGCGTGTACATGTGCACCGGGCGGTAGTCGATGCGGGTGGTGCCCGCCTCGTCGACCCAGGTGAGCGAGTGCTTCTGCCACTCGACGTCGTCGCGCTCCGGGTAGTCCTCGCGGGCGTGGGCGCCGCGGGATTCCTTGCGGTTCTCGGCCGCGGCGATGGTGGCCAGCGAGAGCCCGAGCAGGTTCTGCAGCTCCAGCGTCTCGATCAGGTCCGAGTTCCACACCAGCGAACGGTCGCTGACCTTCACGTCGGCGAAGGACTGGTGGATCTCGCGGATCCTGCGCACGCCCTCGGCCAGCGTCTCGCCGGTGCG
Organism: Gammaproteobacteria bacterium; assembly: GCA_012510865.1. Classification (GTDB taxonomy): domain Bacteria; phylum Pseudomonadota; class Gammaproteobacteria; order Xanthomonadales; family Xanthomonadaceae; genus Luteimonas. The sequence goes on along the minus strand of JAAZHF010000359.1, from coordinate 2,448 downwards.
GAACACGGCGGCGTCGGCCTGCATGGTGCGCTGCATGTTGTCGCGGATGACCGCGGTCGGCGTGTCGCCGTTGGCGTGGCGCAGGCGGTCGAGGTTGGCGAGCGCCTTGTCGCAGGCGTCGCCGGCCAGCGGCTTGTGCGGCGCCCCCGGCCGGCTGGTCTCGGCGCAGCGGTTGGCCACGGCGCGGCCGAACACCACCAGGTCGAGCAGCGAGTTCGAGCCCAGGCGGTTGGCGCCGTGCACCGACACGCAGGCGGCCTGGCCGATGGCGTACAGGCCCGGGATCACGTGGTCGGGGTTGCCGTCCTTCAGCTGCACCACTTCGCCGTGGTAGTTGGTCGGCACGCCGCCCATGTTGTAGTGGACGGTGGGGATGACCGGGATCGGCTGCTTCTCGACGTCGACGCCGGCGAAGATCCGCGCGCTCTCTGCGATGCCGGGCAGCTTCTCGTGGATGTCCTTCGGGTCGAGGTGGGTCAGGTCGAGGTGGATGTGGTCCTTGTGCTCGCCGACGCCGCGGCCCTCGCGGATCTCGATCGTCATCGAGCGGCTGACCACGTCGCGGCTGGCCAGGTCCTTGGCGTTGGGCGCGTAGCGCTCCATGAAGCGCTCGCCCTGCGAGTTGCGCAGGATGCCGCCCTCGCCGCGCACGCCCTCGGTGATCAGGCAGCCGGCGCCGTAGATGCCGGTGGGATGGAACTGCACGAACTCCATGTCCTGCAGGCCCAGCCCTGCGCGCAGCGCCATGCCGCCGCCGTCGCCGGTGCAGGTGTGGGCCGAGGTCGCGCTGAAGTAGGCGCGGCCGTAGCCGCCGGTGGCCAGCACCGTGCCCTGGGCGCGGAACAGGTGCAGCGTGCCCTCGGCCATGTCGATCGCGAGCACGCCGCGGCAGACGCCCTCCTCGTCCATGATCAGGTCGAGCGCGAAGTACTCGATGAAGAACTCGGCCTGGTGCGCCAGCGACTGCTGGTGCCGCGTGTGCAGCATGGCGTGGCCGGTGCGGTCGGCGGCGGCGCAGGTGCGCTGCGCGGTGCCCTTGCCGTAATGCGTGGTCATGCCGCCGAAGGGGCGCTGGTAGATCCTGCCGTCCTCGGTGCGCGAGAAGGGCACGCCCTGGTGCTCGAGCTCGATCACCGCGGGGATCGCCTCGCGGCACATGTACTGGATGGCGTCCTGGTCGCCCAGCCAGTCGGAGCCCTTGATGGTGTCGTAGAAGTGGAACCGCCAGTCGTCCTCGCCCATGTTGCCCAGCGCGGCGGAGATGCCACCCTGTGCCGCCACGGTGTGCGAGCGCGTCGGGAAGGCCTTGGTGATGCAGGCGGTGCGCAGGCCCTTGTGGGCCAGGCCGAAGGTCGCGCGGAGGCCGGCGCCGCCGGCCCCCACCACGATCATGTCGTACTTGTGTTCGGTGATCTTGTAGGCGTTGGTCATGTCGGGCGTCTTCGTCAGGCCAGCAGCGCGATGCGGGCGATCGCATACAGCGACGCCAGCGCGCCGAGGACGCAGGCAAGGATGTTGAGGAACAGGAGCGTGAGCTCGAGGGCGCGGTTGTGCACGTAGTCCTCGATCACCACCTGCACGCCGAGCTTGGCGTGCCAGAACAGGGCCACCGCGAACAGGGCCATGAGGATCGCGTTCCACGGCCGCGAGAACACGTCGTGCACGGAGGCGAGGTCGGCGCCGACCAGCGACACCAGGGTGCCGACCAGCCAGGGCACCAGCAGCGCCAGCACCACCGCGGTCACGCGCTGCCACCAGAAGTGGCCGGTGCCGGACTTCGCCGAACCGAGGCGGCGCGCGCGCTTGAGCGGCGCGTTGAAATCGCGGGCGGCCTTCACGTCGCTCATGCCGCACCCCCCGTCGCGAAGAACCAGATCAGCGCGGTGAACACCACGGTGAGCACGAACACGGTGTAGCCCGAGCGGTAGAGCTCGGGGATCTCGAAGCCCCAGCCGGCGTCCCACATCAGGTGGCGGATGCCGTTGAGCAGGTGGTAGACCAGCGCCAGCGAGAAGCCGAACAGCGCGATCATCCCGAGCGGCGACGCCAGGCACTCGGCGGCGCGGGCGTAGGATTCACCGCCATGGGCGACGGCCATCAGCCACCAGGTCAGGCCAAGGGCGCCCACGACGAGCACGACACCGCTGATGCGGTGCAGCAGCGACATCACCGAGGTGAGCTGTAAACGGTAGATCTGCCCCAGCATGAAGGGGGACAGTGGACGTTGGGGGTGACTCATCGCAGGACAGGTCCTCGCTGGGCGGCCCCTGCCGGGACCGCGTGGCTGGTGGCGGCAGACAGCACCGCCTCAGAAATCGATGCAGCGGCCGTTCTTTTCCCAATCCCCGTAGCGCGTGGGATCGGGGCCGCCCCGGCCTCCGATTTCCTTCGGGCGGGGAGGATCCTGCTCGGGTTTTGCGGGTCCGGCGGGTTCGGGAGCTGGGGCGG
>JAAZHF010000358.1 GCA_012510865.1 Gammaproteobacteria bacterium | reverse complement strand
GTCCCGACCGAGGATCTGGTCACCGACGTCCGCCTGCAGCCGAACCCGAACGAGGACAACCTCAACCGGATTCGGCGCGCCCGCGAGGAGCATGGCGCTGGCCCCGAGTATGCCCAGGCGATGCACGACGAGGGCGTCAAGATCGGCGAGGCCGAGCTGAAGCGCCAGCTCGACGAGGGTCTGATCAGCGAGCGCAGCTACAACATCCAGCTCAAGCGCCTGCGCGCCCCGGAGGCTGGGCGCGCGGTCGCACGCAAGTACGCGCTCGACGCCTCGAAGGGCAAGTTCGACGGTGCCAGCGTCACCGAGCGCCGCGCGCTGGCCAAGCGGGCGGAAGACGAGATCGACACCGACGCGAAGCGGGAGGAGGACGAGGCCTTCGGTCGCGACGAGGGGCGCAGCGCGGACGAGATGAGCAAGGCCGGGCTGTCGTCGGCACGTGCCGGCGTGGACGTCGCCAACGTCGACGTTGGCCTGCCGGGCGTGAACCCCGGCACGTCCCGCCGGGGCGTGAGCAAGTTCCACAAGCAGCAGGGCGAGAAGACGAAGCCCGTCGCGCGCGAAAAGGGCCGCGAGTTGCAGGCAGGCCCGGCCCCGCGCCCGCGCACCAAGACGGCGCGCAAGGAGGCGGCGCGCGCGCGCAAGCGTGCCGCCGCCGAGACCAAGGTCATGCGCGAGGCGTCCGGCCTCAAGGATCGCCGCCCGCTGCCGCCGGCCGCCAAGCCCGCGGCCGCCAAGCCGCCAGAGGTGGGCGGGCCATCTTCGGCGCGCACCGGCGTCCTGAAGGCGGCCTCGGTGAAGTGGCTGCCCCAGGGCGCCCCGGCGAGCACCGTCGGGCTGCGGGAGCGCGCCCTCGCGCGCATTGAGCGCCAGATCAACGCTGCGCTTCTGGAGCGCGACCGCGCGCGCTCCGCGGCCGCTCGCGAAGCAGCCGGCAGGGCGACGCCGGCGCAGATGAGGGCCCTGCGCGACCTCGACCGCCTGCACAAGGCGATACTCAGCACCGCGCAGGGACGGGCGCTTCGGCCCGAGGCCGCCAACGTAATTGGCCGGCTGGAGCAGGCGAGCGCCGAGACCAACCGGCTCGTGGCGGACCGCCGCGGCACCGCCGCGATCGACCGCGCTGCCGACGCCGCGGAGGCCCGCGCCAAGGCCAGGGCCAAGGCCGATGACGGCCACGCCGAGCAGGACGTCGACACGATCGCCAACAGCACCGGCAGCGCGCACGACCTCCGCAAGGAGGAGGCAATGCTCAACGCGAAGCTCAAGGCGATGGGCATCAAGGATCCGATCCGGCTGCACAGCACGCTCGACGCGAAGAAGGTGCTCGGCCGCGCCCTGCCTGTGAGCGACGCTGGCCGCTACCTCAAGGACGGCTCGATCTTCATCAGCCCGGACCTGCACGGCGCCGAGCGCGTCGAGGTGCTGGCGCACGAGCTCGGCCACCACATCGTCTACAGCCAGGCGCTGTCGGCGGCCGGGATCCCGTTCTCCGAGAACGTCAACATCAGTCACCGGCGCGCGATCGCGCTGATGCGCAAGCACAACCGCGCGCTCTACGACGCGCTGGCCAAGGACTACCGCGCGTGGCTCGCGGCGAACCCGCCGTCGATGCGCGTGGGCGACTCGCGCGCCACGCGCGCGCCGTTCCACCGTGCGTCCAGCTTCCTCGCCCAGGCCCTGGCGCACCCCGACGTCACCGTCGGAGGCATGTCCGCCGAGTACCAGGCCTACCACTACAACGCACATGAGTGGATGGCGGACAACATCGCCCGCGCGCTGACCACGAACCCGAAGGCGACCGACATCATCGGCCAGTTCTTCAAGGGTATCGCCGACCGCCTGAAGCTGGTCTACAACAGCCTCTTCGGCACGCCGCAGGCGAAGAAGATGGCGCCGGCGCCGAGCGTCGAGGCCTGGATCAACAGCCTGTTTGACGCCGACACCAACGCGGTGACCGCGGCGCTCGGGCGCCCGGTCTCGAAGGCCCAGGCCCAGACCTCGATCCGCGCCGCGGTCGAGTCCCGGCTGGCCGCCGCGTGGCGCGCGGTCGCCGGCAGCGTCCCGCCGCCGCGCGGCCCCGAGGGTCCTGGCGGCGGCCGCTGGGACCCCAGCGGCGATGAGATGGCGGCCTTCATCCGCGACGTCATGCCGAAGGAGGAGCGGCAGATCCTCGACCGCGTGTTCAACCGCGCGGCCGTGGTGAAGAAGCTGCGCAAGTTCTACGAGCACAGCCCCGAGGCGCTGAAGGCGCTCGACGACGCGTCGCAGGGGCTCGAGAACCGCATCGCCGCGGGCTACTACGCCTGGCAGATGGGCGCGTTCGACCTGACCCCGGGCGCCGCGAACGCGTTCTGGGGCCTGGGCGGCGACCTGGCGTCGGTGTTCAACCTCGCCGGCGACGGCACCTACGCCGTGCGGATCCTCAATGACATGTCCAACGGCGCGATCCAGCGCTTCCACGACCTCGGCAAGACCTACAGCGTCAAGCAGCTCGAGGCACGCGCCCGCGGCACCCGGCAGCAGGTCTACGACCGGTTCGGCGATGCCAAGGATGCGATCGCGCGCCCGTTCGCCCGCTTCATGGACAGCAAGATGCGGCGGATGTGGGACGCCGGCGTGCCCGCCCTGCGCGAGGTCGCGGCGTTCATCCAGCGCCCGCAGGGGACCACCGGCGAGGACCGCGGCATGACGCCGGCGGTCGTGCACACCACCGCCCGCTTCGCCGATCGCGCGTCTCGGATCGTCGGCGACCTGAGCAAGAAGGAAGCCACGCGCACGATGGACATGATGCAGCGCCAGCTGCGCCCGGGCGACGCCGGCTGGGTGGGCGGCGAGAAGGTGCAGAAGGCGGTGAAGGACCTCGACCGCCTGTTCCGCGGTGCGCACGCGTACATGAAGCGCGCGGGCCTGGACGTCGGCACCCGCGAGCGGTTCTTCCCAATCGTGTTCGACATCCGCAACGACCAGGTCAAGACCCGGCTCACCGAGATCTACAGCCAGCCGAAGTTCGATCTCGCGATCCGGAACACGTTCGAGAAGCTCGGCGTCAAGGACGCCCACGAGCGCCCGATCGAGGACCTGATCAAGAACCTGGTCGATGGCGCGATGGGCTCCGGGCGGGCCGCGCCGGCGACCGGCGACAACGCGCCC
>JAAZHF010000357.1 GCA_012510865.1 Gammaproteobacteria bacterium | reverse complement strand
GCCAGGCGGGCATGGAACCCTCGAATTCCAGCAGCAGCGCGCGACCGAGGGCGGCCCGGCCGCGGGCCTGGAGCGCGGGGACCTGACCGCCGCCGTGCAGGACGAGGGTCGCGGGCGCCAGGGTCGCGGTCCCGCCGCGGAGCCGGAGCGGCCCGTGGGCGCCGAGCGTGAACGGCAGCGGGTCGCCGTCGCCGACGAAGGCCGCCGAGATGCCGACGCGCAGCGGTGCCGCCCACAGCGCGTCGCCGTCCATGCGCAGCGGGCCGGAGGCCGCGATCGCGGCGGGGAGCCGCCAGTCGGGGTGCTCGAAACGGAGCCGCCCGCGCGCGCCACGGCCAGCGCCGTCGGCCGGGCGGCTGGCCGCCAGCCCGAGGTCGAAGTGGACGAGCGGCGGCGACGCAGTGTCCAGCGTGCCGCGCGCGGTGCCGCGCACCGGTGCATCCGGGGCAAGGGCCGGAATCCGCAGCTGGAGGTCGCGCAGCAGCCAGCCGTCGCCGAGCACGCGGCCGTCGCGGACCGCGATGCCCCGGTCCAGGGTCGGCAACCGGCCGTCGCCGGCAGGCCGCTCCGCGAGCCAGGCCTGCAGCCGCGGGAGGTCCAGCACCGGGCGGTCCAGTTCGATCCGCTCCAGCACGACCGGTCCGGCGCCGCGCCGACGGACCGTCGACCATGGCAGGGAGACCAGCGCGCGCCCGGCATCCAGCAGCGGCGCGTCGTGGCCGGGGACGCGGACGCTGAGGTCGTGGACCTCGAGCAGCGGCGTGCCGCGCAAGCGGTAGCGCGCTTCCCCGGAGAAGGCGATGTCGAGCCCGGCGGCGTCGCCCACCGCGCCAAGGACGATCCGCGCGAGGCGGTCAGGCTGCATCAGGATCGCCGCCGCAAGGGCGAGGACGAGCAGCAGCACGGCGGTGATGCGCGCGGCGAGCGCGAGCCCGCGGCGCGGTTTCACGCTCCCAGCGCCTCCGGCAGCAGGGCGTCGACGAAGGCCTCGGCGTCGAACACGCGCAGGTCCTCTGGCCGCTCGCCGATGCCGGCGAAGCGGATCGGGATGCCGAACTCGCGTGCCAGGGCGAACACCACGCCGCCCTTCGCGGTGCCGTCGAGCTTGGTCACGACCAGCCCGGTCACGCCCGCGGCGGCGTGGAAATGGCGCAGCTGGCTGAGCGCGTTCTGGCCGGTGGTGCCGTCGATGACCATCAGCACCTCGTGCGGCGCGGCCGGGTCGAGCTTGCCGAGGACGCGCTTGATCTTGGCCAGTTCGGCCATGAGGCCCTGCTGCGTGTGCAGGCGGCCGGCGGTGTCGGCGATGAGCACGTCGGTGCCGCGCGCGCGCGCGGCCTGCAGCGCGTCGAACGCGACCGACGCGGCGTCGGCGTCCTGGCCCTGGGCGACCACGGGCACGCCGTTGCGCTCCCCCCAGGCCTGCAGCTGCGCGACCGCGGCGGCGCGGAAGGTGTCGCCGGCGGCCAGCATCAGCCCGCGGCCCTCGTCCTTGAAGCGCCTTGCGAGCTTGCCGATGGTGGTGGTCTTGCCGACGCCGTTGACGCCGACGGTGAGGATCACGAACGGCCGGGCCGCGGCGTCGATGGCCAGCGGACGGGCCACCGGCTCCAGCAGGGCGACGAGCTCGGCGCGCAGCGCGGAGCGCAGGCCCCCGGCGTCGGCAAACTCGCGCGCCTTCATGCGCCTGCGCAGCGAGTCGACCAGGGCCGTGGTCGCGGGCACGCCGACGTCGGCGGTGAGCAGGGCGGTCTCGATTTCGTCCAGCAGGTCGTCGTCGAGGCGCGGATTGCGGGAGAACAGGCCGCCAAGCCCGCGCGCGAAGCCGCTGTCGACGAGGCGCTCGCGCCAGCCGCGCTTCCCGGGCGCTGCAGCCGGCTTGGCGGCGGTGTCCGGCGCTTGCGCGGCCTGCGGGACCTGCGGGGCTTGCGGTGCTTGCGGTGCCTGCGGCTCCTGCGGCTCCTGCGGTGCCTCGTCGGCGGGCGCCGCGGCCCCGGCGCCACGCGCGCGCGCGGCTTCGATGGCTTCCGCGGCGGCGGCGAGGCTCGATCCGTCGCGCGCCGGCTTCGCCGCGTCGGCGTCGTTTTTCCAGCGGCGGAAGAAGCTGACCATCGGGCGGTGGACCGGGGGAAGTGGCGAAGGGTGCGCAGCGCCGCCGAAGCGCGGACAATGCCGCGTCATGGTACCACCGCGCTCCCGCACTCCCGCCCGCGCGCCGTCCCGCCAGGGCCCCTCCGGCAGCGTGCGCATCATCGGCGGACGGTGGCGCGGATCGAAGCTGCCGGTGCCTTCGTCTCCGGGGCTCCGCCCGACCTCGGACCGCGCCCGCGAAACGCTGTTCAACTGGCTGCAGCCGATGCTGGCCGGCGCCCGGGTGCTCGACCTGTTCGCCGGCAGCGGCGCGCTCGGGCTCGAGGCCCTGTCGCGGGGCGCCCGCGAAGCGCTGCTGGTCGAGCGCGACCCCGCGCTGGCGGACGCACTGCGCGGCAGCTGCGCGCGCCTGGGCGCCGGCGAAGCCGCGACCGTGCTGCGCGCGGACGCGCTCGAACTGCTGCGCGCGCCCGTCCACGGGCGCTTCGACCTGGTGTTCGTCGACCCGCCCTTCGAGGCCGGGCTGTGGCAGGAGGCGCTGGCGCGGCTGGATCCCTGGCTCTCCGCGGACGCGTGGCTGTACCTCGAGTCGCCGCGCGACCTGGAGGTCGAGGCCGGAGGCTGGAGCCTGCACCGCCAGGCGGCGAGCCGCGACGCGCGTCACACCCTGCTGCGGCGCGCGCAGGACCCCTGAAGGCGGCCCGCGGCGCTGCTACACTCCTTCCCGCTCCGGCGACGCGGGGCCATGCGCTGCCACAGGGATCAGCTCAGTGCGAAACAGGATTGCGGTCTACCCGGGCACCTTCGACCCGATCACCAACGGCCACGTGGACCTGGTGGACCGGGCCGCGCCGCTGTTCGAAACGCTCGTCGTCGGCGTCGCCGCAAGCCCGGCCAAGGGCCCGGCGCTGGCGCTCGACCTGCGGGTGGACCTCGCGCGCAAGGCGCTGGCCGCCTATCCGAACGTCGAGGTGAGGGGCTTCGACTGCCTGCTCGCGCACTTCGTGTCGGAGATCGGCGGGGGGGTGCTGCTGCGCGGGCTGCGCGCGGTCTCGGACTTCGAGTACGAGTTCCAGCTTGCGAGCATGAACCGGCACCTGATCCCGGAGGTCGAGACCCTGTTCCTGACCCCGGCGGAGCAGTACGGCTTCATTTCCTCGTCCCTGGTGCGGGAGATCTCGCGCCTCGGGGGCGACGTCTCGGCCTTCGTGCCGGAGGCGGTGGCCGAAGCGCTGCGGGCCGAATGGCGGCGCACGGGATAGACTGGCCCGACACACGCAGTACCAATCACGACGAACCACCTGGGGAACCCGAGATGAAGACCACCGTCCGCCTGATGCTGACCGCCTGCCTGGTGCTGCCGCTGCTCGCGGCCTGCAGCAAGGAAGAGGCGCCCGTCGCCACCACCGCCGCGCCGCTGACCGCCCCGGCGACCAACGACGACGCCGCGTGGCGCGCCTACGTGTCGGACGTGGTGACCCGCAACCTCGAGGGCATCGCCAACCAGCCCTACGTGTACTACCTGCCGGCGGAGACGGGCGACGCGGAAGCCGACGAGGGCTCCTATGCGCGCATGCTCGACAAGGCCCGCACCGACGTCGCGCGCGGCATCGTGCGCGGGAACATGCTGGCCTATGCGTCGTCGGACTCCAGCAAGATGGCGGACATCGTCGTGGAGTCCTTCCAGGACGTCTCGCCGGACACGATGAAGGGCGTGCGCGTCCTGTTCATCGGCGACGCCGGCGACCGCGACCGCGTCGCCGAGGCGGTTTCGCCCGCCGGCGTCGACTTCGTGTTCGTCGAGGCCAGGTAAGCGCCTCGCACGCCCCCGCCGGCCGATGCGCCGGCGGCGGGCCGCGCGGGCAGGGTCTACAATGGCCCCATGGCACTGCGCATCACCGATCTCTGCATCAACTGCGACGTCTGCGAGCCGGCGTGCCCGAACGAGGCCATCTCGCAGGGCGAGACCATCTACGTGATCGACCCCGCGCTGTGCACGGAGTGCGTCGGCCATTTCGACGAGCCCCAGTGCGTGGTGGTCTGCCCGGTCGAATGCATCGACCCGGATCCGCTGCATCCCGATACCCATGACCAGCTGCTGGCCAGGTTCCTGCGGCTGAAGGAGCAGGCTGCGTGAGACTTCCCGCCCCACTGCGCCGCTGGGCGCTGCCGCTGCTGCTCGCCTTCGCGCCGGGCGGACTGGCCCTGGCCGCCGACGCGCCCCCGGACGGGGCGCGGCAAGCCGCGGCTACGCCGCCGGGCGCGGCCATCGCCTCCGCCCACACGCTGGCCACACAGGCCGGCATGCAG
>JAAZHF010000356.1 GCA_012510865.1 Gammaproteobacteria bacterium | reverse complement strand
GCGCCAGTGGACGTTCGAACCGGCGGCCGGCGACGCCGCTGCCGGCGAGCGCTGGGTGCGGGTGCCCGTCGAGTTCAGTCCCGATGCCGCGCCGGCGTCGACCGGCGGGCCGCGCGCGCTCGAACGCACGCCGCCCGCGTATCCCTCCGGGCCGCTGGCCGCCGGCATCGGCGGACGGGTGGTGCTGAAGGTGCTGGTCGGCGCCGACGGATCGGTGAAGCAGGTCGAGGTGGAGTCGTCCGAGCCCGCCGGCGTGTTCGACGAGGCCACGGTCGAAGCGGTCCGCCAGTGGCGCTTCGAGCCCATGCGCCGCGACGGCGTCCCGGTCGAGGGCTGGCTGCGCGTCCCGGTCGATTTCGATCCCTCGCCGGAGGGCTGAGCCGGCGGCGCGGTCCCGCGCCGGCCTCAGTCGAGCCGGTGCACCGCTTCCGCCAGCCGCCGCACCTCGTCGGCGCCGTGGCTGACGTAGAGCATCGGCAGCCGGACCTCGTCGCGCACGCGCTGCAGGTAGGGGATCAGCTCGTCGCGCCGGGCCTGGTCGAGCGCGGACAGGGGTTCGTCGAACAGGAGGATCGCCGGCTGCGAAAGCAGCGCGCGGCCGATGGCCACGCGCTGCGCCTCGCCACCCGAGAGGTTCCCGGTGCGGCGGGCGAGCAGGGATCCGATGCCGAGCAGGGCAACCACCGCGTCGAGCTCGAAGCGCCTCCCCGCACCGGGCGGCGCATGGCGCCCGTACAGCAGGTTGCCGCGGACGTCGAGGTGCGGGAAGAGGCGCGCGTCCTGGAACACATAGCCGACCCGGCGCCGGTATGCGGGCAGGTCGATGCCGCGCGCGCTGTCGAAGAGCACGCGGCCGTCGACCTCGATGCGGCCCGCCTGCGGCCGCACCAGCCCCGCGATGGCATTGAGCACGGTGGTCTTGCCCGCCCCGGAAGGCCCGGTGAGGGCGACCACCCGCGCCGCATCCTCGATGCGCACGCGGCGCTCGAAGCGCCCGCGCCGGATCCGGATGTCCAGGCTCAGCACCGCCCCGCTCCCCGTCCCGGGACGATGCGGCGCCGTGCGATGCCGGTACGGCGGCTCACGCCTCGTCCCCGTCGCCGGCGCGGCCGTGCTGGCGCCGCACCAGCCATTCCGAGGCCAGCAGGGCCAGCAGCGAGATCGCCACCGCCACCAGGGCCAGGCGCCAGATCCCGCCCTCGCTGCCGGGCACCTGCATCAACCCGTAGATGGCCGAGGAAATCGTCTGCGTCTCGCCCGGGATGTTGGACACGAAGGTGATGGTGGCGCCGAACTCCCCGAGCGCCTTGGCGAATGCGAGCACCGCCCCGGCCACGATCCCGGGCCACGCCAGCGGCAGGGTGACGGTGGCGAAGACGCGCCACGGCCCTGCGCCCAGGGTGGATGCCGCCTGCTCGAGCCTGCGGTCGACCGCCTCGATCGAGAGCCGGATCGCGCGCACCATCAGCGGGAATCCCATGATCGCGCTCGCCAGCGCGGCCCCGGTCCAGCGGAAGGCGATGGTGATGCCCAGCCGTTCGTCCAGGAATGCGCCGATCGCGCCCTGGCTGCCGAACAGCACCAGCAGGGCGTAGCCGACCACCACCGGCGGCAGCACCAGGGGCAGGTGCACGAGCGCATCGAGCAGGGCCTTGCCGGGGAAGCGCCGTCGCGCCAGCAGCCAGGCGACGGTGATTCCGGCCGGCAGGCTGGCGAGCGCCGCCACGCAGGCCACCTTGAGGCTGAGCGCGATGGCGGCGAGTTCGGAAGGGCTGAAGTCGGGCATGCCTGCGTGCGTCGCCGGGCTCAGAACGGGATGAAGCCGTGGCGGTGGAAGATCCCCGTCGCGGCGGGGCCCTGCAGCCAGCGTACGAAGTCCTCGGCCCGCGGGAGCCGGCTCGCGGCGACGCGCGCGACCGGATAGGCGATCCGCGGATGCGAGCCGGCGGGGAAGGTCGCCAGCACCCGCACCCGCGGCTCGACCGCGGCGTCGCTGCCGTACACGATGCCCAGCGGCACCTCGCCGCGGGCCACCAGCATCAGCGCGGCGCGCACGTTCTCGACCCCGGCCACGCGCGGTGCTATCGCATCCCACATGCCGAGCGATCCGAGCGCGGCACGCGCATACCGGCCGGCGGGCACGCTCCCGGGCAGGCCCATGGCGATGCGCCCGTGCGCGCCGAGCAGCGGGCGCAGCTCCATTCCCGGCGCAAGCGCGAGCGGAGCCTGCGCGGACGAGGCCGGCGCCACCATCACCAGGGAGTTGGAGAAGAGCTCCGCGCGCGTGCCGGCGTCGACCTGGCCACCGGCCTGCAGCACGTCCCTCCACTCGCGGTCGGCGGAGACGAACACGTCGGCCGGCGCGCCGCGGGTGATCTGCCGGGCCAGCGAGGAGCTGGCGGCATAGGCGACCCGCACGCGCTGCCCGGTGGCGGCTTCATAGGCCGCGGCGGCGGCGTCCATCGACTCCTTCAGGCTGGCCGCCGCGAAGACCGTCAGCGGCTCTTCCGCGGCCACCGCGGGGCGCGGCATGCCCGCCAGCGACGCCAGCGCGGCCAGCCCGCAAAGCGCGAGGAGGAAGCCCGATGCCCGCATCCGGCGCGCCCTAGAGAGCGTCCAGCGGGAATTCGAGGTAGCGCAGGCCGTTGGCGTGCGGATCGGGCAGGGCGCCGCCGCGGATGTTGACCTGCACCGACGGGATGATCAGCGCCGGCATCGCCAGGCTGGCGTCGCGGGCCTCGCGGGTCGCGACGAAACCGGCCTCGTCCAGCCCCACGCGCACGTGGATGTTGTCGCGCTTCTGGGCACCGATCGTGGTCTCGCATGCGGGCTCGCGGCCACCAGGGCCGTAGTCGTGGCAGACGAAGACGCGGGTGGCGTCGGGCAGCTCGGCGAACAGGCGGCGGATGGACCGGTAGAGCGTCGCGGCGTCGCCGCCGGGGAAGTCGCAGCGGGCCGTCCCGGCGTCGGGCATGAACAGCGAATCGCCGACGAAGAGCGCGTCTCCGACCAGGTAGGCGCAGCTGTCGCTGGTATGCCCCGGGACCGGGATCGCGCGGCAGGCGATTCCGCCGATGGCGAAGGCATCGTCGGCGCCGAAGAGATGGTCGAACTGCGATCCGTCCACGGGGAAATCCGGCCCGAGGTCGAAGACGTCCCGGAACCGCGCCTGCACGCTGCGGATGCCCTCGCCGATCGCGACGCGCGCATCCGGCCAATGCACCTGCTTGAGCCACTGCGCGGCCGACAGGTGGTCGGCGTGGGCATGGGTTTCGAGCAGCCAGTCCACGCCGTATCCGCCTGCCTGCACGCAGTCCACCAGCGCCTGGGCCGAGGCGGTGGAGGTGCGCGCGGAGGCGATGTCGAAATCAAGCACCGGGTCGATGACCGCGGCCCTGCCGGTTGCCGCGTCCGCGACCACGTAGCTCCAGGTGCCGGTGCCGGCATGGCGGAACGGGTGGACGACGGGCGCGCGGTCGTTCATCGGCCGGTTCGCGGCGGGTCCAGCGCGTGGTTGAGCATCTGGGCGAGGCGGTAGCCGGCCTCGCGCAGGCGCCGTTCGACCAGCGGCAGGTGCGCGTCGAGGTAGTCGTCGCCGATGGCGTGGCGGCCGTCGGCGGGGTAGACCTCGCCCGACTCGACCAGGCGGCAGGATTCGAGCGCCCACTCCAGGGTCGGGCGGTCCGAGCGCAGGGTGGGATCGTCGGGCAGCTCGGCCTGCATCAGCTCCTCCGCGTGCTCGCGCCACGGCAGTGCGCGGCGCTCGAGGATGGTGCCGTCCCACACGCGGTGGAGGTTGCTCCCCTCGCCGCCGATGTTGACCTGGTAGTCGTTGCCGCCCTTGTCGTCGCGGGGACTGGCGTGCAGCGGCTGGTGCAGGTCGCCCACGAAGTGGACCACGAAGCGGAGCGCCTGCGCGCGCGCTTCGTCCTCGCTGCGCGGGTCGGCCAGGGTGCGGAACAGCAGGTTCGTCTGCGTGACCACGCAGTTGTTGCCGGGGCAGTCGCGGGGCGGCTCGAAGCCGCAGCGCCCGTCGAAATTGATGTAGTGCCAGCGCGCGGTGTGCCTGGCCATGGCCTCGTCGGTCTCCCGCAGGTCGTCGGCCCAGGTGGCGATGCCGGGCAGCGAAGGGTCGGGTTCGCCGGCAAGCAGGCGCTCGACTTCGGCGAGGGCCTTGGGGGTCAGGCCGGTCTGCGCGATGTGGGCCACGATCCGGTGGCCCTCCGCGCTCCAGGCAAGGGCGTCGCCGGCGACGAGCGCGCCGGCGACGGCGAGGAGGGGGAGCAGGCGTTTCATGGGGCGGTTCCTGGTCGATCGCATGCGGCGATTCTATCCGCATGCGATCGGGGCCGCCGACCGGTCAGAAGCGCCAGACGTAGGCGGCGCCGTACACCAGCGGATCGATCCTGGCGCTGCCGAGCCGGGCCCCGTCCAGCTCCACGTCGCTGTCGATGTCCATCCAGCGCACGTCGACCCGGATCGCACCCTTCGCGCCGACCTTGAAGTCCAGGCCGGCGTGGAGGGCCAGCCCGAAGGAATCGTCGAGCGACAGCTTCGAGCCTTCCAGCGCGCCGCGGGTGTCCTCGCTGAAGAAGGTCGTGTAGTTCAGGCCCACGCCCAGCAGCGGCGACACCTTGCCCTGGCTGTTGAAGTGGTACTGGAGGCTGACGGTGGGCGGCAGGTG
>JAAZHF010000031.1 GCA_012510865.1 Gammaproteobacteria bacterium | reverse complement strand
GTGGTGCCGGTGCTTCCCTCGGCGCTCGACCTCGATGCCACCGTGCCCTTCCTCAACACCCTGGCGAAGCACGAGCGGGTGCGCCGCGGCGACCTGCGCGTGGGCCTTGCCGGCAACCGCATGAAGCCCTGGACCAATGCCTCGCAGGCGACGCTGGACCTGCTGGCGCAGTGGCCCTACCCGGTGGTCGCCTCGCTGCGCGACAGCCAGGCCTACGTGGTCCTGGTCGGGCTGGGGCGGAGCCTGTTCGACTACCGTTCGGCCCAGGTCCGCGATCATCAGGCCGACTGGGCTCCGCTGCTGAAGTGGCTGCGCAAGCCCTGAACCGCCCCTGGGCGGACCTGGAGTACTGGACGATGGCGAACGACACGAGGGACATCCTGCTGCTGCGCCACGCGCATGCCGGGCCCGCGGGGCCGGGGCAGGCCGACCTCGACCGGCCGCTGTCGCCGGAAGGCCAGGCCGAGGCCGAGGCCGCCGGGCGCTGGCTGCTCGCGCAGGGGCTGCTCCCCGACCAGGTGCTGTGCTCGCCGGCGCGGCGCACGCGCGAAACGCTGGAGGCGGTGCTGGGCGTGATCGGCTACGTCGACCAGCGGCTGGAGGAGGCGATCTACGACGCCACCGCCGGCACCCTGGCGACGCTCGCCGACCAGCACCGGGACGTCGGGCGGCTGATGCTGGTCGGGCACAACCCCGGGCTCGAGCGGCTGGCGGCGCTGCTGCACAGCGGCCAGTCGGGCGACTACCGGGGCATGCCCCCGGGCGCGGTCGCCGTGCTGCGGCTGCCCGCGGGCGCCGAGCTCGAGCCCGGCGCGGCCCGGCTCGTCGATTTCTGGTGGCCGTGAGCCGTGCACGATTCACGGCATGGATCGCGCTCGGCGCCGCCCTGTGGGCAGCGATGCCCGTCCGGGCGGCCGAGATCGATGCGGCGCGCTCCGAGATCGGCTTCAGCCTGGTCACCCGCTGGCGCGAGGTCGTCGACGGCCGCTTCCCGGTCTTCAACGGCCGCCTGACCCGGCTCGCCGACGGCCGCCAGCAGGTGCGCCTGGCGCTCTCGGCCGCCGACGTGGAAATCCTCGGCAACCTGCGGCACACCCACCTCACGCGCGGGCGCGGCTTCTTCGAGGCCGAGCGCCATCCGTGGATCACCTTCGTCTCCGATCCCTTCGACCCCGCGCTGCTGGTCGAGGGCGGCGCGTTGCCCGGGGTGCTGGAGATCCGCGACATCCAGCGGCACGAGGCCTTCACGGTGCTGCCTTCGGCCTGCGACCGCCCGGCGCTGGACTGCCCGGTGCTCGCGGCCGGGATCATCGACCGCGGCGACTACGGCATGACGCGGTGGACCTTCGCCATCGGCCGCAAGGTCCGCTTCCAGCTGCGCATTCAGGCCGTCGGGGACGTCGGCGGGTGAAGGCGCTGCTGCGACTGCTGGCGCTGGCGTGCGCGCTGGGCGCCGCCGGCTGCGCGACGCTGTCGCCCGAGCAGGCGGAGGCCGCGGCGCGGATCGCAGGGGAGGCGCAGGCCGTGGAGGTCGACTGCGACCGCGCCGACGCCTGCGCCACGCCGTCGACGCTGCGCTCGATGGGCGTGGAGGCGATGGCCGCGAGCACGCCGGAGTCGCCGCGGCACCGCGCGCTGATCCTGGACTACGGCCAGGATGCACTGCTTGCGCGGCTGAGCCTGGTGCGCTCGGCGCAGCGCACGATCGAAGTGCAGACCTACATCTTCGACGAGGACGACGCCGGCCACCTGTTCCTCGACGAGCTGCTGGCGGCGGCGCGGCGCGGGGTGAAGGTGCGGGTGCTGGTGGACCAGCTGTCGGCGCTGCGCGAGGTCGAGACCCTGGCGGCGCTGGCCGGTGCCCATGCCAACTTCGAGATGCGGATCTACAACCCGGTGCTCGGCCGCGCCCGCATCAACTATCCGCAGTACGTGCTCGCCGCCGCCTGTTGCTGGCGCCGGCTCAACCAGCGCATGCACAACAAGCTGCTGCTGGTGGACGGCGTGGTCGGCATCACCGGCGGGCGCAACTACCAGGACAGCTATTACGACTGGGACCCGGAGTACAACTTCCGCGACCGCGACCTGTACGTGGGCGGGCCGGTGGTGGCGGAGATGGCGACCAGCTTCGAGCAGTACTGGGATGCGCGCCTGACCCGCAGCCTCCCCGAACTGGCGGACGTCGGCCGCCGCCTGCTGCGCCACGGCGTGCCCGGGCTGTCGCACGCGCCCTTCAAGAAGCCCGAGCGGGTGGAGCGCATCTCGCGCGACGCCGACGATCCGTGGCTGGTCGACATGCTTGCCGCCGAGGCGCTGCCGGTGGGCGCGGTGGACTTCATCTACGATCCGCCGCAGAAGCACCGGCGCGACTTCGCCGGCCCCGCGCCCTCGACGCGCGGCCTGCGCGCGCTGATCGAGGGCGCGCGCGAGGAGGTGCTGATGCAGACGCCGTACCTCGTGCTGTCGCCGCCGGCGCAGGAGGTGTTCCGCGAACTGCGCCAGCGCGAGGACCCGCCGCGCGTGCGCGTGTCCACCAACAGCCTCGCCGCCACCGATGCCTTCATCACCTACGCGCTGACCTACAAGTACAAGCGACGCCACCTGCGCGAGTTCGGCTTCGAGATCCACGAGTTCAAGCCCTTCCCGCAGGACGCGCCGATCGACGTCGAGGCCACCGGGGCGGTGGAGCGGCCGTCGACCTCGTCGCTCGCGCTGGGGCCTTCGGGCAGCACGCGCCCGGGCCCGGGCGGGCGGGCGGCGCGCGCGCGGCCGCTGGAGCGCGAGTACTCGGCCCTGCGCTGGTCGGGCTTCTCCGCGCACGAGCGGGTGCCGCTGACCCGCGGCGGCGTGCGCTTCGGACTGCACTCGAAGTCGCTGGTGGTGGACGGCCGCGTGGGCGTGGTCGGCACGCACAACTTCGACCCGCGCGGCGACAACTACAACACCGAGAGCGCGGTGGTGATCGAGGACGAGGCCTTCGCGCGCGCGCTGGGCGACAGCATCCGCCGCGACATGGCCCCGGAGAACGCGTGGACCATCGCGCCGCGCGACCGGCCCGTCGTGCTGTCCGGCCTGAACTATTCGCTGGGCAAGGCCTCCGAAGCGCTGCCGGTGTTCGACCTGTGGCCCACGCGCTACGCGACCAGCTACGAGTTCCGTCCCGGCCCCGGCTGCCCGGTGCCGCCGCCGATGGACGATCCCGCGTTCCGCGACTGCCACGTGCCGGTGGGCGACTTCCCCGAAGTGCAGCTGAGCCTGAAGTCCCTGCTGACGCGCATCTTCACGGCCTTCGGCGCCGGCCTGGCCCCGATCCTCTGAGCCCTCCCGCGAATGACCGTTCGTCGGCAGGAGCGCCGGCGCGGGCGGATATGACCTTTGACCTATTGCAGTAGGGGGGTGGTGTGGTAGTCTACCAACACACCAAGTCACACCCCCCGACCCAAAGAGGAATCCGCCATGTACCGCAACGACACCAACGCCGCCCCCCGCTCCAGCGTCCACTCCGCCGCCCGCGCCCAGGACAGCTCGAGCCGGATCCGCTATCGCAACCGCGACTTCGGCGTCGGCTACGGCAGCAGCAGCGGCTACGCCGCCGCCCGCCGCTACGCCCCCAGCCAGTCGCCGGCCCGCTTCCGCCTGGTCTGACGCGTTGACCCCGGGGGGAACCGATCCTAGGCTGGCGCGCCCCCGGCGCCAGCCCGGGAGCCGGAGCCAGCGATGACCCCCCCGAACACGATCTTCCGCCGCCACCGCGACCTCGCGGAGCTCAACGCCCTCTCCAGGGGCACCGCCATCGAGGCCCTCGGCATCGCCTTCGTCGACATCGGCGACGACTTCCTGGTCGCGACCATGCCGGTCGATGCCCGCACCCTCCAGCCCTACGGCCTGCTGCACGGCGGCGCTTCGGTGCTCCTGGCCGAGACGCTGGGAAGCAGCGCCGGCAACCTGTGCGTCGCCGAAGGCGAGGTCTGCGTCGGCATCGAGATCAACGCCAACCACGTTCGCGGCGTGCGCGAGGGGCATGTCACCGGCACCGCGCGGCCCGTGCACGTCGGCCGCAGCACCCAGGTCTGGGAGATCCGCATCGAGGACGCGCGCGGCCGCCTGGCCTGCGTCTCGCGCCTCACGCTGGCGGTCGTGCCCGCGAGCTGAGCCGCGCCGCGCGCAGCCGGCCGCGCGACGCTATCCGCGCCGGAGGCCATCCGGTATCGTTTCCACCATGCGCTCCCCCCAGGTCCACACCGCGCGCGCCGGAGGCAGCCTCGCGCGCGCGGGACGCTATGCCCTGCGCGTGCCGATGCTGCTGTGGCACGCGCTGGTCCACCTGCCGCTGGTCATGGTCGCGATCACCCTCCCGAGCGACCGCATCGCGCTGGGCGCGGAAAGCCTGCGCGACCGCCTGGTGCGCACGTGGCAGGGCGGGCTGGCGCGGGTGTTCGGGCTGCGCCTGCGCAGGACCGGCACGCCGCTGCCCGGCGCCGCCCTGTTCGTGGCCAACCACGTGAGCTGGATGGACATCCCTGTGCTGCACAGCCAGCGGATGATGGGCTTCGTGGCCAAGCGCGAGATCGAGGGCTGGCCCCTGGTCGGGCGGATGGCGCGCCGCGGCGGAACCATTTTCCACGAGCGCGGCAGCCAGGAATCGCTGGGCGGGGTCCTGCACGCGATGATCGCCCGACTCCGCTCGGGGCGCGCGGTCGGCGTGTTCCCGGAAGGACGGACCCGCGACGGCGCCGAGGTCGGCCCCTTCCACGCCCGCATCTTCATGGCCGCGGTCGAGTGCGGGGTGCCGGTGCAGCCGGTGGCCCTGCGCTACGGCGCCGCGGGCTCGGCGCAGCGCATCGTCGCCTTCCAGCCGCGCGAGGACTTCGGGCGGAATTTCCTGCGCCTGCTCGGCGAGCCGGCCAGGGACGTCGAAGTGATGTTCCTCGAACCGGTCATGCCCGGCGACGCCGAGGGCCGCGCCGCGATCGCCAGGGTCGCGCGCGAGCGCATCGTCGCCGCCATGCAGGAGCCGTGAGCCCGGCGCGGCCCAGCGACTACCGCCCGCCCCGATGGCTGCGCAATGCACACGTGCAGTCGGTGCTGGCGGGCAGCCCGCTGCGGCGGCGGCGCGCCCACGCCGCGCTCGCCGCGCTCGGCGCGCGGACCCGCGAGGTGATCGTCGACGGCGGGGGCGGGGTCCGGCTGCTCGGCCTGCACACCGCGCTGCCCGGGGTCGAACCCGCGGGGATGGCGCTGCTGCTGCACGGCTGGGAGGGCAGCGCCGACTCCGCCTACGTCTGCCTGGCCGCGGCCGGCTTCCTGGCCAGCGGCTACGACGTCTTCCGGCTCAACTTCCGCGACCACGGCGGCACCCACCACCTGAACCCGGAGATCTTCCACTCCGCGCGCATCGACGAGGTGGTGCACGCCGCGGCCGACGTCGCTGCGCGGATGCCGCGGCCGCGCCTGGTGATGGCGGGCCACTCGCTGGGCGGCAACTTCGCGCTGCGGGTGGCGCTGCGCGCACCGGCGGCGGGCCTGCCGCTGGACGCGGTGGCCGCGGTCTGCCCGGTGCTGGACCCGGCCCGGACCATGGACTCGATGGAGCGGGGACTGCCGCTGTACATGCTGCACTTCGAGCGAAGCTGGCGTCGCTCGCTGGCGCGCAAGCGGGCGCTGTTCCCCGAGCGCATGGGCTTCGACGACGCGGTGCTGCGGCTGCGCATGCGCCAGCTGACCGAATGGCTGGTCCTGCACCACACCGATTTCGGCAGCCTGGACGCCTACTTCGACCGCTATTCGATCGCCGGCGACCGGTTGGCGGGCCTGCGCGTGCCGGCCTCGATCCTGACCAGCGAGGACGATCCGGTGATCCCCGTCGACGGCTTCCACGAGCTGGCGCTGCCGCCCCGGGCCTGCCTGGAGGTGGCGCGCTGGGGCGGCCACTGCGGCTTCATCGAGGGCCCGGGCCTGGACGGCTACGCCGAGCGCTGGGTGGTGTCGCGCCTGACGGCCGGGGAGTGAGCGCGGGCTACAATCGGCGTTTTCGACGCCGCGCCGCGGCAGGACACGCCCGATGCAAGAACAGATCCTCGACGCCCTGCGCCGCGGCGACGCCGCCACCGCCCTGGCGGCCGCCCGCGCCCACGCCGCGGAGGTCCCCGACGACGCGGACGCCCAGCGCCTGCTGGCCCTGGCCCTGCGCAGCAGCGGCGACTACGAGGGCGCGCGGGGCGCGATCGCGCGCGCGATGGAGCTTGCACCCGACGACGCCCGCCTGCACCTGGCCCAGGCCGGGCTGCTGATCGATGCCCACGACATCGAGGGTGCGCGCGCTTCGCTGCAGACCGCGGTCGGGATCGACCCCAACGAGTTCGCGGCCTACATCATGCAGGGCCACCTGGCGGTGGTCGGCAACGACCTGGAAGAGGGCGATCGCCTGGCGCGCCTCGCGCGGCGCCTCGCGCCCGAGCATCCCTCGCTGCTTGCGCTGGAAGGCACGCTGGCGATGCGGCGCGGCGACGTCGACCGCGCGGTGCAGCTGCTTTCCCGGGCGATCCAGGGCGCGCCGCGCGACCGCACCGCGCTGCATGCGCTGGGCTGCGCCTACCTGGCCAAGGACCACTTCGCCTTCGCCGAACAGACCTTCCGCAGGCTGCTCGAGGTGTCGCCGGGCAGCGATTCGGTCCGGGTGATGGTCGCGCAGCTGGCCCTGCGCCAGGGCCGCCCGGCCGAGGCCCTGGCCGAGGTTTCGCCGCTGCTGGAGGATCCGGCGCGCCGCACTCCGCAGCTGCTGCGCTTCGCCGGCGAGCTCGAGACGGCCCTGGGCCATCCCGAGCGCGCGCTGCCGCTGCTGCGCGAGGCGCTCGCGGCCGCGCCCGCCGACCGCCCGGTGCTGGCGGCGCTGCTCGACGCGTGGGGCCGCCTGGGCGACGTCGACGACGCGCGCAGGACGCTGGACGCGCTGCTTGCCACGTCGCCCGAGAGCGACGCGGCCTGGCGCGCGCGCCTCTCGCTGGAGACCGGCGCCGCGGCCGACGCGGTGATCGCGGAATGGCGGGCCCGGCGGCCCGGATCGGTCGATGCGATGGAAGCCGAGATGACGCAGCACGGCGTCTCCGGCCGGCTCGACGAGGCCGAGGCCGTGGCGCTGGCGCTGCTCGAGCGCGAGCCGGGCCACGCC
>JAAZHF010000355.1 GCA_012510865.1 Gammaproteobacteria bacterium | reverse complement strand
GTCGAGGGCCGTCGGCACGTCGGGGTCACCGCCGGCGCGTCGGCGCCCGCCGTCCTGGTGGAAGGCGTGCTGGCGCGGCTCCGCGAGCTCGGCGCCAACGGCGTGCGCGAACTGTCGGGCGAACAGGAGAGCATGGTGTTCGCGCTGCCCAAGGAGCTGCGGCTGCAGCTGGTGGAGTAGGTCGCGGCGGCCCGGGCCACCGCGGAGAAACGAAGAAGGCCGCCCCGGGGGGCGGCCTTTTGGATGGTGCTGGTGCCTGAAAGAGGATTCGAACCTCCGACGTACGCATTACGAATGCGCCGCTCTCCCAACTGAGCTATTCCGGCGGGCCGCACATTGTGGGGGCGCGTCCGCGTCGCGGTCAAAACGCCGCGCGGGCGGGGCCGCCGCCGCGGCCCGGTCTCGCCCGGCGCGACGGCCGGCCGCTATCCTGCGGGGCCCGCAGCAACGCACGGAAGATCCATGGCCAAGGCGCGCACCGCCTACGTCTGCAACGAATGCGGCGCCGACACCGCCAAATGGCAGGGGCAGTGCCCGGCCTGCGGCGCCTGGGACACGATGTCGGAGATCGTCCTCGAGCCCGCGGCTTCGGCCAGGACCGCGGCCCCGGCGCGTCGCGGTGGCTGGGCCGGAGCGGCCGAGGCGCCGCAGGTGACCCCGCTTGCCGGCGTGCGCCAGGTCGACGACCTGCGCGTCTCCACCGCCATTGGCGAGTTCGACCGCGTGCTTGGCGGCGGACTGGTGGAGGGCGCCGTGGTGCTGGTCGGCGGCGACCCCGGGATCGGCAAGTCGACGCTGCTGCTGCAGGCGGTCGCGGGCATGTCGTCCGTGCTGCCGGGCCTGTACGTGACGGGCGAGGAGTCGCTGGCGCAGGTCGCCGGCCGCGGCCAGCGCCTCGGGCTGCCGCTGGACGGCGTGAACGCGCTGGCCGAGACCTGCGTCGAGCGCATCCTCGGGCACGCGGCCAGGCTTCGGCCGCGCCTCATCGTCGCGGACTCGGTGCAGACGCTCTGGACCGAAACGCTCACGGCGGCGCCCGGTTCGGTCAGCCAGGTCCGTGAGTCCGCCGCGCGCCTGGTGCGCTATGCCAAGGAAACCGGCACCGCGGTGTTCCTGGTCGGGCACGTGACCAAGGAGGGCGGCATCGCCGGACCGCGGGTGCTGGAGCACATGGTCGACGCGGTGCTGTACTTCGAGGGCGACGTCGGCAGCCGCTTCCGCGTGCTGCGCGCGTTCAAGAACCGCTTCGGCGCGGTCAACGAGCTGGGCGTGTTCGCGATGGGCGACAAGGGCCTCAAGGAGGTGCCCAATCCGTCCGCGATCTTCCTGTCCGGGGCGTCGCGCCAGCCGGGAAGCTGCGTGATGGTGACCCGGGAGGGGACGCGCCCGCTGCTGGTCGAGGTGCAGGCGCTGGTGGACAGCTCGCCGCTGTCGAACCCGCGGCGCGTCGCGGTGGGCCTCGAGCAGAACCGGCTGGCCATGCTGCTGGCCGTGCTGCACCGCCACGGCGGCATCGCGGTCGGCGACCAGGACGTGTTCGTCAACGTCGTCGGCGGCATCCGCGTGCAGGAAACCGCGGCCGACCTGCCGGTGCTGCTGGCGGTCCTGTCCTCGCTGCGGGACCGTCCGCTGGCCGAAAAGACGGTCGCCTTCGGCGAGGTCGGGCTGTCGGGGGAGATCCGCCCGGTGCCCAACGGCGAGGAGCGCCTGAAGGAGGCGGCGACGCACGGCTTCCGGCGCGCCGTCGTCCCGAAGGCGAACGCGCCCCGGGCGGGCAGCTACAAGGGGCTGGAAGTCGTCGCGGTCGAGCGCCTGGCCGATGCCATCGATGCCGCCGGCTGACGCGCCCACCCACGCCGGCCGGGCTCCGCTCCGCCGCCGGCCGCGCCGGGGCGTCAGATCCGATGCAGCACCAGCTCGAGGACGAACTTGGAGCCGAAGAAGGCGAGCACCAGCAGGGCCATCGCCGCCAGCGTCCAGTGCACCGCCTTGCGGCCGCGCCAGCCGTAGCGCCAGCGGCCCAGCAGCAGCACGCCGAACACCAGCCAGGACAGCACGCTGAGCACGGGCTTGTGCGCCAGGTGCTGCGCCATCAGGTCCTCCACGAACAGGACCCCGGTGAGCAGGGTCGCGCTGAGCAGCACGAAGCCGGTGGCGATGGTGCGGAAAAGCAGGGTCTCGAGCTCGACCAGCGGCGGCAGCACGCGCAGCCAGTCGTGGATCTCGCGGCGGCTGAGCGCGCGTTCCTGCAGCCACAGCATCACCGCCAGCAGCGCCGCGATGGCGAGCGTGGCGTAGGCCAGGAGCGCCAGCCAGGCGTGGAGCTGCAGCCGCCAGTCGAGCGGCTCGGGCGGCCGAGGGCCCTGCAGCCACGTGCCGGACACCGCGAGCGCCGCCAGCGGGAACACCACCACCCCCAGCGACGCCATGCGCCCGCGTGCGCCGACGACCGAGGTCAGCGCCGCCATCCCGAGCGTCACCAGCGAGATCGCCGCGAAGAAATGCATGTCGGCGCCGCCGGTCGCGCGCCACGCCAGGGCGTGTTCCAGCGCGTGCGCGAGGATCGCCGCGACGGCGACCGGCAGCCAGGACCGGCCGCCGCGGCGGAGCCCGGCCGCCAGCAGCCCGGTGGCCAGGACGTACAGCGCGATGGCGGCGAAGGCGGGAGTCATCGCCACAGTTTGGCATAGCGCGCGAGCGGCCTCGACGGCTGCAGCCGTCGCCATGCGAAGCGGTTATGCTGGCGGCAAGCGGGACCGTGGTTCCGTGACTCCAAGCCCGGCCGCCTGTGTCCGCAGGGATATGGCAACCGGGCCGTGGCCTTCGCGGCCACCGGGTCGGACTGGAAACGGTCCGGCCTCCCTGCATCGGAATGGAGAACAACATGGCGGCCCTGGTCGACCGTTTCGGACGGTCGTTCCCCTACCTGCGGCTTTCCCTCACGGAGGCCTGCAACTACCGGTGCAGCTATTGCCTGCCCGACGGCTACCGCGCCGGGGGCCGGCAGCGGTTCCTCGAGCTGGACGAGATCCAGCGGCTGGTGCGCGCCTTCGCCCGGCTCGGCATGAGCAAGATCCGCCTGACGGGGGGCGAGCCCAGCCTGCGCAAGGACCTGGTGCAGGTGATCGCCGCCGTGTCCGCGGTCCCGGGCATCGAGCGGGTCGCGATCACCACCAACGGCTGCAACCTGCCGCGCCACGTGCGCGCCTGGCGCGAGGCGGGGCTGACCGCCCTCAACGTCAGCCTCGACACGCTCGATCGCGACCGCTTCCACGCCATCACCGGCCACGACCGGTTCGACGAGGTCACCGAGGGCGTCGAGATGGCGCTGGGGCTGGGCTTCGACTCGGTCAAGCTCAACGCGGTGCTGCTTCGCGACCGCAACGACGACGA
The DNA here is from genome assembly GCA_012510865.1 of Gammaproteobacteria bacterium. GTDB lineage: Bacteria > Pseudomonadota > Gammaproteobacteria > Xanthomonadales > Xanthomonadaceae > Luteimonas. The sequence goes on along the minus strand of JAAZHF010000355.1, from coordinate 4,466 downwards.
GCTGCCGGCCTGGTTCGACTTCCTGCGCGGGCGCGACGTCGCCATCCGCTTCATCGAACTGATGCGCACCGGCGACAACCTCGCGTTCTTCGAGCGCCACCACCTGCGCGCCGAGCTGCTGGAAGGGCAGCTGCTGGACGCCGGCTGGACGCTGCGGCCGCGGGCGCGCGACGCGGGTCCTGCGCGCGAGTACGCGCACCCCGGCTACCGCGGGCGCGTGGGCATCATCGCGCCGTACTCGAAGGACTTCTGCGCGGGCTGCAACCGCCTGCGCGTGACCGCGCGCGGCGACCTCCGGCTGTGCCTGTTCGGCGACTTCGGGATCGCGCTCCGGCCGCTTCTGCAGTCCGACGGCGACCAGGAGGCGCTGGTGGCCCGCATCTCCACCCAGCTCGGGCTCAAAGCCGCCGGGCACGGCCTCTTCCAGGGCGAGACCGGCCTCACGCCCCACCTTGCGTCGATCGGAGGATGAGCCAGGCCATGACCGGACCCGGACCCGCGGCCTTCCACATGGCTGACATCCGCGACAAGCGGCCCACTCGCCGCCGGGCGGTGGCGGTGGGCGAACTGCTGGCCGGCACGCGCGCGTTCCCGCTGATCGTCGAGCGCCGCCTGCCCAAGGGCGATGCCCTGGTGATGGCGGAGATCGCCGGGCTGCAGGGCGCGAAGATGGCTTCGGCGCTGATGCCGCTCTGCCACCCGCTGCCGCTGGAGCTGGTGCAGGTGCGCTGCGTGCCGGTGCCGGGGCGCCACGCCATCCGCGTGTACTGCGAATGCGCCACCGAAGCCCGCACCGGGGTGGAAATGGAGGCGCTGGCCGGCGCCAGCGCCGCGCTGCTGACGCTGTACGACCTCACCAAGCCGGTCGAGCCGGCGTTGGGGATCGGCGGCGTCCGCCTGCTGTTCAAGGAAGGGGGCAAGAGCGGACTGTGGCTGCATCCCGACGGCATGGACGCGGACGAGCGCGCGCAGTACCGGCCGCGCTCCCCCGCCGGCCTGGACGGCGTGTCCTGCGCGGTCCTGACCCTCAGCGACCGCGCCAGCCGCGGCGAATACGAGGACCGTTCCGGGCCGGAGCTGGTGGAGGGACTGCGGCGGCTCGGGGCGCGGGTGGACGGCGCGGAGGTGCTTCCGGACGGCATCGAACCCCTGGCCGGCCGCCTGCGCGCGCTGGCCGCGGAGGGCGTGCGGATCTGCCTGTGCACCGGCGGCACCGGCATCGGCCCGGGTGACGCCACGCCCGAGGCGCTGCGCTCGGTGGCCGACCGCAGGATCGAAGGACTCGCCGAGATGATCCGCAGCGAGGGCGCGAAGCACACCCCGCTGGCCTGGCTGGGCCGCGCCGAGGTCGTGCAGGTGGGCGGCATGCTGGTGTTCGCGCTGCCGGGCAGCCGGAGGGCTGCTCGCCAGGGCATGGCCATCCTGGCGCCGCTGCTGGCACACGCATTGGCCATGGTCGATGGCGGGGGCCACCCGTGACGGCCTACGAGGACGCGCTGGGCGAGATCCTGCGCCTGTCCGGCCCGCTCGCGGTCGAGCGCACGGCGGTCGCCGACGCACTGGGCCTGGTGCTGGCCGAGGCGGTGGCGAGCACGGTCGACGTGCCGCCGTTCGACAACTCGGCGATGGACGGGTTTGCGCTGCGCGCGGCCGGTGGCACGCTGGAGGCGGGGCGCAGCTTCGAGGTCGCCGGGGCCCAGGCCGCCGGCGATGGGCGCGTGGAGGCCGGCACGGGCGCATGGGAAATCATGACCGGTGCGCGGATGCCCGACGGCCTGGACAGCGTGGTGCCGGTGGAGCGCGTGGACATCCTGGAGCGCGACGCAGCGGGACGGCCGAGCCGCATCCGCCTGGCCGCGGACGTCGCGCCGGGCGACAACGTGCGGCTGCGCGGCGAGGACATCGCGAGCGGCGCCGCGGTCATGGCGGCCGGCACCCGCATCGATCCCGCCGGGCTGATGGTGCTGGCCTCGCTCGGCATCGAGGCGGTGCAGGTGCGCCGGCGCCCGCGCATCGCGGTGATCAACACCGGCCGCGAGCTGGTCGACGACCCGCGCGAGCCGCTGGCCCCCGGCCAGATCCGCAACAGCAACGGACCGTTCCTCGCGGCGCGCGCCGCGGCCGCGGGCGCCGAAGTGGGGCTGCGCGAGACCGTGGGCGACGACGTCGGCGACTTCGTGGAGGCGCTCGGGCGCGCGCTGCAGTCGGGCGCCGACGTGGTGCTGGGCACCGGCGCCGTGTCGATGGGCCGGCATGACTTCGTGCCCGACGCGCTGCGCGGCTTCGGCGCCGACATCCGCTTCCACAGGGTGGCGATCCGGCCCGGGCGGCCGCTGCTGTTCGCGCGGCTTCCGGGCGGCCAGCTGTTCTTCGGGCTCCCAGGCAACCCGGTGTCGGCCGCCGTCGGCCTGCGCTTCTTCGCCGAACCCGCGCTGAGGGCGATGTCGGGGCAGGCCCCCGAGGCGCCGCTCCGCGTGCCGCTGGCCGCGCCGTACCGGAAGCGCGCGCCGCTGCGCTTCCACCTGAAGGGGCGGGTGGAGCTCGCGGATGGATGCCTGCGGGCGCGGGTCCTGGACGGCCAGGAGTCGTTCAAGGTGCTGCCGCTGCTGGCGGCCAATGCCTGGATCGTGGTGCCGCCCGATGCGGACGCGCTGGAGCCGGGCAGCATGGTGGACGTGTACGGGCCCGGGCATCTCGAGGCCCCGATGATCGAGGAGGTGACGAAGTGAAGGTGGAGCTGAGCCTGTTCGGCGCGTTCCGCAGCCATGACCCGGGCGCACGCGTGCAGCTCGAACTGCCCGACGGCGCGCTGGTCGCCGACCTGCGCCGGGCGCTCGACCGCCATGCGCGCGCGCACTGGCCGGAGTACCGGCCGGAGCTGCTCGGTGCCTCGGCCTTCGCCAGCGAGACCACGGTCCTGCGCGACGCCGAGCCCGTGCCTGTGGGCGTGCCGATGGCGGTGCTGCCGCCGGTGAGCGGGGGCTGAGCGTGGACCGTTTCCACGCCGCCGTGCTCGATGTCGCCGACGGGCGCCTGGATCCGGCCGCCGCGCTGGACTTCGTGTCCGACCCGGGCTTCGGCGGCTTCGCGATGTTCGTCGGACGGGTGCGTGACCTGAACCACGGCCGCACGGTGGCCGGCGTCAGCTACGACATGTTCGAGCCGCTGGCGCTCAACGGGTTCCGGGCGATCTGCAGCGACATCGAGGGCCGCTTCGGTCCGAAGGTGCGGCTGTACGTCGCCCACGCCAAGGGGCGCCTGGCGGTGGGCGATCCCGCGGTGGTGGTGGCCGCGGGCACGCCCCACCGCGACGAGGCCTTCCGCGCCTGCCGCGAGCTGATCGAGCGCGTGAAGCACACCAGCCCGATCTGGAAGCAGGAGCACTACGAGGACGGCGACAGCGCCTGGAGCGAAGGCTGCTCGCTGTGCGTCGACGGTCGCGGGCAGGCCGGCGACGCGGCCGCTGGCGAAGGCGGCGGCCACGGCACGCCGGCGGGGCAGGGCCGGCGATGAAGGTCCAGGTGCAGGGCCAGTCGCTGCGCCTGCGGATCGACGAGGACGGGCTCGCCCGGCTGCTCGCGGGCGGGGAGCTGGTGAACGAGACGCGTGCGGGCGACGCGGCCCTGCGGCAGCGCCTGCGGCTGTCGGAAGACACTTCGCCCCGGCTCGAGGTCGAGGGCGACGACTGGACCTTCCTGCTGCCCGCCGGCGCGGTCGGCGCCTACGTCGGCCGGCTGCCCTGCCGCGACGCGCTTGAATTCGTGCTGTCGCCGGGCGGCGCGCCGCTCAGGCTCGCCTTCGAAGTCGACGTCCGCGACAGCGTGCGCCACCGCGGCCCTCCGGCGCGGCGCCGGCCCCCCGATCCCACCCGCGGCCCAGCGCCCCTGTAGGAGCAGCTACAGCCTGCGACCCGCGCGCGGCTGCGTCCCGCCGGTCGCAGCTATAGCTGCTCCTACAGGGCCATGGGGGCGCAGTGCGGAAGCCGTCTACCCGAAAGCTATACTGGCCGGCCTGATCCACCGCCCCAGGTCCCTGCATGTTCGAATCCCTCACCCAGCGCCTCTCCGGCACCATCGAGCGCCTGCGCGGCCGCGGCCGGCTGACCGAGGAGAACATCCGCGAGGCCACCCGCGAGGTCCGCATCGCCCTGCTCGAGGCCGACGTCGCGCTGCCCGTGGTGCAGGCGCTGATCGAGCGCATCAAGGTGCGGGCCGTCGGCCAGGAAGTCCTGAAGTCGCTGACGCCGGGCCAGGCCCTGATCAAGGTGGTGCGCGACGAGCTGACCGCGGTCATGGGCGCGGCCGCCGCGGACCTCAACCTCAACGTGCCGGCCCCGGCGGTGATCCTGATGGCCGGCCTGCAGGGCGCGGGCAAGACCACCACCGTCGGCAAGCTCGCGAAGCTGCTGAAGGAGAAGCGGAAGAAGAAGGTGATGGTGGTCAGCGCCGACGTCTACCGTCCCGCCG
>JAAZHF010000354.1 GCA_012510865.1 Gammaproteobacteria bacterium | reverse complement strand
ATTGAGTGCACCCACCGCGACGCCGGCGACGAGGCACAGCATGGCGAAGAGGATGCGGATGGGGCGCATGGGCGGCTAGCTTAGCCGGCCCTGCCCCCGCAGTAAGCTGCCGGATCAGTCGTCGGCCGGCTGCGGCATGACGTCGCTGACGCGCTCGCGCAGCTCCTTGCCCGGCTTGAAGTGCGGGACGTACTTGCCCGGGAGCGCGACGGCCTCCCCGGTCTTGGGATTGCGCCCGGTGCGCGGCGGCCGGTAGTGCAGCGAGAAGCTGCCGAAACCGCGGACCTCGATGCGCTCGCCGTCGGCAAGCGCCCCACCCATCACCTCCAGCAGCGTCTTCACCGCGAGGTCGACGTCGTCGGCCTTCAGGTGCCCCTGTCGCTGGGCGAGGATCTCGATGAGTTCTGACTTGGTCATGTGCCCCCTGCCGACCGGTGGCCGGAGGCGGCCGGGCTTCCGCCAGGCCGCCGCCGGATGTCGCTGTTACTCGGACTTGCCGTCCAGCTGCTCGCGCAGCAGCGCGCCCAGCTTGGTGGTGCCGCTGGAGGCTTCCGCCGCCGCGCGGTTGTACTCGGCCAGGGTCTCGGCGACCTCGGCCTCGTCCTTCGCCTTGATCGACAGCTGCAGGCTGCGGCCCTTCCGGTCCATGCCGGTGAACTTGGCCTCGATCCGGTCGCCCGCCTTCAGGTGCTGGCTGGCGTCGTCGACGCGCTCGTCGGAGATGTCACGCGCGGCGACATAGCCCTCGACGCCGTCGGCCAGCTCGATCACCGCGCCCTTGGCGTCCACTTCCTTGACGATGCCGCTGACCTTCGAGCCGCGCGGGTTGGCCGCCATGAACTGGCCGAACGGATCCTGCTCGAGCTGCTTCACGCCCAGGCTGATGCGCTCGCGCTCGGGGTCCACCGCCAGCACCACGGCCTGCAGGGTGTCGCCCTTCTTCAGCTCGCGGGCCACGTCCTCGCCGCTGGTGTTCCAGCTCATGTCGGACAGGTGGATCAGGCCGTCGATGCCGCCGTCCAGGCCGATGAAGATGCCGAAATCGGTGATCGACTTGATCTGGCCCTCGACCTTGTCGCCCTTCTTGTGGATGGCCGCGAAGGTCTCCCACGGGTTGGACGTGACCTGCTTGATGCCAAGCGAGATGCGGCGGCGCTCCTCGTCGACGTCGAGCACCATGACCTCGATCTCGTCGCCGACCTGCACGACCTTCTGCGGGTTGACGTTCTTGTTGGTCCAGTCCATCTCGGACACGTGCACCAGGCCCTCGACGCCCGGTTCGATCTCGACGAACGCGCCGTAGTCGGTGACGTTGGAGACCTTGCCGAACACGCGGGTGTTGGACGGGTAGCGGCGCGAGATGTTGTCCCACGGATCCTCGCCCAGCTGCTTGAGGCCGAGGCTGACGCGGTTGCGCTCGCGGTCGTACTTGAGCACGCGCACTTCCAGCTCCTGCCCGACTTCCACCACCTCGGACGGATGGCGCACGCGCTTCCAGGCCATGTCGGTGATGTGCAGCAGGCCGTCGATGCCGCCCAGGTCCACGAATGCGCCGTAATCGGTCAGGTTCTTGACCACGCCCGGCAGCACTGCGCCCTCGACCAGCTTCTCCATCAGCGCCTCGCGCTCTTCGGAGTGCTCGCTCTCGACCACGGCGCGGCGCGACACCACGACGTTGTTGCGGCGACGGTCAAGCTTGATGAGCTTGAACTCCAGGTCCTTGCCTTCCAGGTACGCGGGGTCGCGGACCGGACGCACGT
>JAAZHF010000353.1 GCA_012510865.1 Gammaproteobacteria bacterium | reverse complement strand
CGGGGTCATCGAGCGCTCGGGATTCTTCGACCCGCCGTTCGAGGCCCACAGGAACGTTCCGGACGTCATCAACGCGGCGGTCGAAAGCCTCGCCGAACTGCTGCACGTCGATTCGATCGCGCCCTACCAGGTGTTCCGCTGCCGGCTGGGCGACGTGCGCCGGGCCTAGGGGTACCGGATGCTGCACAGCGCGAAGCTGGCGTTGCGATGCACTTCGCGGCTGCCCGCGCTGCATTCGGGCGCACCATCGGGCCCGCCCAGCAGCACCAGCGGGATCCGGTTCGCGCGCGCATAGGCCAACAGGGCGTCGTCGCCAGCAAGCCGCTGGACCGCGTGGAAGCGCGGCGACCAGGTCGCGTGGAAGGATGGCGCCCACATCACCGCCGCCCCCTGCTTCCAGTCGACCCAGACCGAGGTCCGCGCATTCAACTGGAAGTTGTGCATGCCCAGCGCCCGATCGGCCTCGGCGGGAACCAGGACCGGCCCCCGCTGGGGGTGTTCACGCAGCCATTGCGTCATCGCCTGCCAGTCGGCCATGCGGCCGCTGGCAGGAGCGGCAAGGCGCGACCGCTCCTGCCAGGTCGCGGCCAGCTGCAGCCCGGCCAGCACCAGCACCAGCGCGCCGACGCCGAGGGTCTGGACGCCGAAGGCCGCGGATCCGGCGCGGCGGAGGCGCTCGCCCGCCACGCGCCACATCCATTCGCCGTGGCGGCATGCGAGGATGAACGCCGCGCCGGCCAGGGTTTCCAGCGCTGCGCCCGCGCCCAGGCCGCCGCCGCGCATCGCGAGGGCCACGACCGCGGCCAGCGCCAACGTCGCGATTGCCGACAGCGCGAAGTCCCGCGGCAGGCGACCGGGGGCAGTCGACATGGCCAGCGCGTACGCGGCCAGCGCGCACGCCGCCCCGGTATCCGGCGCTGCGTTCCATGCCGCCGGCAACCAGAGGCAAAGCGCGGCCAGCGCGAACAACAGCGCGAAGGCGACCAGGAGCCGCGCGCCGGCGGCGAAGCCGGCGCGCAGGGCCGCCCACAGCAGCAGGACCGGCACGAACTGGGCGGACATGCAGGCCACGACCAGGACTCCGCCGAATACGCGCCGCTCGAGGCGTTCCGCGCGCAGCGCCATGTCGAGCCCCGCGAGCAGCAGCAGCGCGACCGCAACCAGCTGGATCGCACCATCGATCCTGAGCAGGTGGAGGTTGTAGAGGAAGCGGTTGTCCCAGAGGTAGGGCGCGACGGCGCCGATGGCGAAGATCGCCGCCATCGTCGCCACGATCCGGTTCCATGCGGTCCAGCCCCTCGAGCGCCCCACCACCAGCGCCAGGGCAACCAGCGCGGCCAGGTTCGCCACCTCTAGCGGCAGCGCATAGCCGATCAGGAAGTGCGCCGGGTAGTAGCTGCGGATGTAGCCGCCGAAGCTGAAGGAGCCGTCGTGGGCGTCGCCGGCGATGCTCGCGCTGAAGATCCACATCGCCACCGGCGCCGCCACGACCGCGAACACCAGCCCGGCCAGCGCCGTCTGGCGCAGGCTGGCGCGCACCGGTCCGGCCAGCATGGCCACGGCGAGCACCCCGCCGCACCAGATGCCCACGAAGGCATTGAGGGAGAAGGTGACGGCCGTGAACAGCGCGGCCCAGTTCCAGCGCGCCCGCGCAGCGCAGGCGAGCGCGGCGAGGAACGCGCCCCAGAGGAAGGTGGAATGGGCCAGCGTGTCCCCGAAGATCTCGTGTTCGCCGATCGGTGAGCCATGCCGGATCGCGGGAGATCCGGCCAGCAGCAGCAGCGCGCACCAGCGCAGTGCCGGCTGGGCCAGCAGGGGGCGCATGAGCATGGCGAGCGCGACGAAGGCACCGAGGCGGCCGATCACGTGCAGCGAGAGGAAGGTCGCCTCGAGCGTGCCTTCCGTGGCGAAGGTCCGCACCAGCCACCACAGGCCCGACGTGAAGTTGCCCAGGGTCTGGTAGAACGCGTCCCCCGCGAACGCCGGCAGCTGCGCCCACCGCAACACGAAGGGAATGTGGAAGACGTTGTCGGAGACGCCGTAGCGGAACCCCTGCACCGACAGCCACAGCGCCCCGACCAGGACGGCGACCGCGACATCCGCCACCACCGGCGTCGTGGTTCGCGCCGTCGGCGTGGGTGGCGGCGCGTGGATGGTTCCCATGGGTCAGCTCCTCCCGACCAGGGCCACGCCGATGCAGATGAGCGCGACCCCGGCGCCGCGCGCGGGGGTGACGTTCTCGCCCATCGACCAGCCCAGCAGCAGGGTCGCGGCGAAGCCGAGCCCTACCAGCGGATATGCCTTGCTCACGTCCCAGTCCCTCAGCACCAGCAGCCAGACCAGCGCCCCCATCCCGTACAGCGCGAAGCCGGCGATGACCGACGGCTCGGCCGCTGCGGCGGCGAAGGTGCGCAGGGTCGAAACCTGGTCCGGCAGCATCCGCGATGCGATCCTGCCCATGCCGTCCTTCAGCAGGAACTGCGCCGCCACCGAGAGCGCGATGCTGGCCAGCGCGAGCGCGAACACCCTCACTGGAACGGGCTCTCGACCGCGAACGCGGCCAGGGTGGCGACGACCATTCCCGTGATCGTGACCCTGCAGCCGAAATCCCTCAGGGTGTAGACGAGGGGATCGTCGTGCATCTCGCCGCGGACGGTCTTGATCCACAGCCGCGAGATCCAGTACATCAGGCCCAGCCCGGTCAACCACAGCAGTGCGGGCGTTCCGTAGGCCGCCTGCGCGCCGGGCGCATTGATGAAGAGGCCGAACACGATCGCCGCGCACAGGCCCGCGCCGACGCCCAGGGGCAGCAGCACGGGCAGGTCGGAGTAGTGGTAGTCGCGGCCCCGCGCGTCGACCACCGACACCGCGTTGAGCGCGACCAGCTCCGAGCAGCGCTTCACCAGGGCGAGGCTGAAGAAGATGAAGATCGAGAACACCAGCAGCCAGGAACTGGTGGAGACGCCGATCGCCACCGAGCCGGCGAGGATCCGCAGCGTATAGAGCACGGCCAGGACCAGCATGTCGACCAGCATCATCCGCTTGAGGTACCAGCTGTAGGCACTGGTGATCACCAGGTAGGCAAGCAGCATCAGTGCCAGCCCGCTCCCGGCCCGCGATGCCACGAGGAAGGCAGTCGCGAGCAAAGCCGCCGCCATGCCCAGCGCGGCGGAGATCCCGATCCGGCCGCTGGCCATCGGCCGCTCACGCTTGCGCGGGTGCAGCCGGTCGCTCTCCAGGTCCCAGAGGTCGTTGACGAGATAGGTGGCGGATGCCGCCAGGCTGAACGCCACGAACCCCGTCAGCGCGGCCATGACCTTGCCGGGATCCGTGAAGCCGAACGAAGTCAGCAGCGGTACGAACAGCAGCAGGTTCTTGAGCCACTGGTGCACCCGCAGCGCGCGCAGCCAGACCAGCGGCGAGGCCGCAGGCTGGGTGAACTCGCGCTCGACGTGGACGCCATCGGGCAGCCTTCGCGGACGCCCGACCGGCAGCGCCGCCGCCGCGTGCCGCCAGAGCGCGAGGTCGGCGCGGCTGTCGCCGGCATAGGCGAACTGGTCGCCAAAGCGCTCTCGGATGGCATCCAGCTTGGCCTTTCCCTTGAGGTTGACGCCGCCGTCGGTGGCGATCACGGAATCGAACAGGCCGAGCTCGTCCGCGACCGCGTCGGCGATGCTGCGATGGGCCGCCGTGGCCAGCACGATCGGGCGTCCCATGCGCTTCTGCTCGCGGAGGTAGGCCAGCAGCGGCTCGCGCCAGGGCAGGTGCCGGGGGCTGCGGCCCAGCGTGGCCGCAACGCGCGACTTGAAGCCGGCCCGTCCGGACGCCAGCCAGAACGGCAGGCGGAACATGGCCGCCGGGCGACGGCGGAGCAGGAGAACCAGCGATTCCAGCAGGGTGTCGACCGGCGTCAGGGTGCCGTCGAGATCCACAACCAGCGGCAGATCGTGCGTCTCCATGCTCCTCGCCCCCCTTGTCCGCCCAATCAACGGCGGCGGCGGGAAAGGCCGGCCACGCCGGGACGCGGGACCGCGCCCGGGTTCGGGACCGCGCCGGGCCGTACCAGGATCCGGACAAGCAAAAAGGCCAACAACCGCGAAGTCGTTGGCCTTCATGCTTTTTCCATGGCGCGCCCGGAAGGATTCGAACCTCCGACCCCCAAGTTCGTAGCCTGGTGCTCTATCCAGCTGAGCTACGGGCGCGTTGCGCAGAAGCGGAATTATGTCCCGACGGTTTGCGTCCGTCAATCGTGCAGCGGGTACAACTGGCGGAGAGTGAGGAATCGCCGACCGTCCACCAGTGTCCGTGATTGTCTCCTACCCCGCGCCGATCCTGCAAGCAGAATCCTGACCCGTCCCCCTGCGTCCTCTACAATCCGGGGCCGGAGTATGGGGCCGAAGGATGGCCGGAGGGTTGTGATTCCGTGGCGAGGCCGACCAATCGCCTGAGCGCACGCTTTGTTCGAACAGCGCCCGCAGGCTACCACGCTGACGGCGCGGGCCTATACCTGCTGGTCACCCCCGCCGGCACGGCGTCTTGGGTGTTCCGGTTCACCCTGCGCGGGCGGAAGCGCGAGATGGGCCTGGGCGCCGCGACGACCTTGACCCTCGCAGAAGCGCGTGAGCGGGCCGCGGACGCCCGCCGCCTGCTGGCCGATGGCCTGGACCCCATCGAGCACCGGCGGGCCGCCAGGAGCGCCGCAGACGCCTTGCCGCGCACATGGGGCGAGGCCGTCGAGGACTACATCGCCCGGCACCGGGCCGGCTGGAAGAAGGAGGCGCAGGAGCGGCAGTGGCGCCAGTCCCTCGCCGACTACGGCCCGGCCGCCGATACGCCGGTGGCGAGCGTGGACACCGACGCCGTACTCGCCTGCCTGTCGCCGCTGTGGCGCGCGGGCGGGAAGGTCGAGACGGCCAGCCGGCTGCGCGGGCGGATCGAGCGCATCTGGGACGCGGAGAAGGTCATGGGGTCAGTGGCCGGGGAGAACCCGGCGCGGTGGCGCGGCCACCTTGAACACCTGCTCGCCAAGCCGTCGCGGATCGCGCGCAAGCGGCACCACCCGGCCATGCCGTTCGCCGACGTGCCGGCGCTGGTGGCCCGGCTGGCGGAGCGGGACGGCCCCGCCCGGCGCGCCCTGCGGTGGACGATCCTGACCGCGGCCAGGACCGACGAAACCATCGGGGCGACGTGGGCGGAGATCGACGCCGAGCGCGCGTTGTGGACGATCCCGCCCAGCCGGATGAAGGGTGGCGAGGAGCACGTCGTCCCCCTGCCCGCCGCCGCCCTGGCGCTGCTCGACGGGCTACCCCGCGACCGCCCGCCCTTCGCGCTGTCGAACGCCGCCATGCTGGCGCTGCTGCAGAACGCGCCGCCCAAGGGGCTCGGCCAGCCGTGCACGGTCCGCGGGTTCCGGTCGCGCTTTCACGATTGGG
>JAAZHF010000352.1 GCA_012510865.1 Gammaproteobacteria bacterium | reverse complement strand
CTCCTGGACGCCGCGCAGGTCGCCCGAGGACTCCAGCACGTGGCTCGCGAACGAGTGCCGCAGCAGGTGCGGGTGCACGCGCTTGAACCGGCCCTGCCGGCGCGCCAGCTCGCGCAGCCTCAGCTGCACCGCACGGGCGCTGATCGGACCGCCGCCGCGGCCCGGGAACACCGGGGCGTCGGCCGCGGCCCCGGTGTCCGCGCGCCATTCGGCCAGCGCACGGCACGCGTGCGAGCCGACCGGCACCGTGCGCTGGCGGTTGCCCTTGCCGGTCACCGTGACCAGGCCCTGGTCGAGGTCCAGGTCGCTCCAGCGCAGCATGCGCAGCTCGGACAGTCGCAGGCCCGAGGAATAGAACAGCTCCAGGAGGGCCCGGTCGCGCAGGCCCAGCGGCGCGTCGGTGGGCACCTCCACCAGCGCCACGGCCTCGTCGACGTCCAGCACCTGCGGCAGCCGGCGCGGGGCGCGCGGGGCGCGCACGCCGGCAGCGGGGTTGGCGGCGACCACGCCGTGCTTCAGCAGCCACTGGAAGAAGCTGCGGCAGCCCGACAGGCGCCGCTGCAGGCTCCTGGGCGCCAGGCCGCGGCGGTGCTCGGCGGCGACGAAGGCCCGGATGGCGGCGCTGTCCAGCGCCAGCAGGTCGGGGTGGCCGGCGCCCACCGCCCACTCCGCCAGCGCGGCCAGGTCCCGCCGGTAGGCGTCCAGCGTGTGCGCCGACATCCTGCGCTCGAGCCCGAGATGGTCGAGGAAGGCCGCGACCCGGGGATGCATGGCTGCGTCCACGCGGCCGTCCGGGCGCGGCTCGGCGCCGCTCAGTCGTCGCGGTGGCGCAGCAGCGCCACGGCGAAGGCTTCGCCCATCATGCGCAGGAACAGCGTCCCCATGCCGGGGTAGAAGCGGTTCGCATCGCGGCTGCCGACCGCGACCAGGCCCACGCCCTCGATCGGGAGCAGCGCGGTGGAGGCGACCTCGTCCACGCGGGCGGCGTAGAGCATGGCCTGCTTGTCGGGATGCAGGCGCCCGCACAGCGGCTCGCCGTCGCGGATGCAGTCGGCGAAGGGCCGCAGGCGCGCGTCGTCGCGCGGCACCACCTGCAGCCACTCCTCGTCGCCGAGGCCGGGCACCGGATCGAACAGCACCACGCGCACGATGTCGCCGTCGAAGTCCTCGGCCAGGGTCGCCACCATCGCGCGCACGACCCCGGCGGCGCTGCCCGGGCGCATCAGCGCCAGCGTCAGCTGGTGCGTGCGCACGGCCAGCCGCTCGTTCTCCTGCGAGACCGCGTACAGGTCCTGCAGCCGGCGCGAGAGCTCGCGGTTCTTGTCGCGCAGCACCTCGAGCTGGTAGCTCGCCAGCGAGGCCGCGGGGCCGTCTTCCCGCGGCACCACCATGCTGATGGCCAGGTCCGGGAACTGCTGCAGGAACCTGGGGTGGCGGCGCAGCCAGGCCGCGACTTCGTGCGCGCCGAGCTTCTCGATCGTTTCGTTCATGCGATGAATGCCCCTTCGTAGACGAACGCCGCCGGCCCCGCCATGCGCAGGCCGTCGTCGCGTCCATGGTAAATGCGCAGCGTGCCGCCGGGCAGCGCCACTTCCACGCCGGTCGCGGCATCCACGCGCCCCCGGCGCGACAGCACCGCCACCGCCGCGCAGGCGCCGCTGCCGCAGGCCAGGGTCTCGCCGACGCCGCGCTCGTACACGCGCAGCCGGATGCGCCCGCGGTCCACGACCTGGGCGACGCCGACGTTGCAGCCTTCCGGGAAGGCGGCGTGCCGCTGCAGCGCGCGGCCGGTCGCGGCCAGCGGCGCGGCGTCGACGTCGTCGACCTCGACCACCGCGTGCGGATTGCCCATGGACACGGCGCCGACCTGCAGCACGCGCCCGTCGAGCTCGAGCCCGTAGGCGTCGGACGGGGCGTCGAACCCGGCCAGCGGGATCCGGGCCGGCGCGAACTCGGGCTCGCCCATGGCCACTTCGTATTCCCCGTCCTCCAGCGCGCGCACCCGGTGGGTCGCCGCCGGGCTGTCGAGGAAGAACGTGCCCCGGGCCACTCCGTCGCGCACCAGCCAGGCGGCGACGCAGCGCGCGCCGTTGCCGCACTGCCGCGACGCGGAGCCATCGGCGTTCCAGATCCCGTACGAGGCAAGCGCCGCAGCGCTGCGGGGCGGCGCGATGGTCAGCACCTGGTCGCAGCCGACGCCCAGGTGGCGGTCGGCCAGCAGCCGGCACAGCGCGGCATCGGGCGGCGCGGCGCCGTCGCGCAGGTCGAGGACCACGAAGTCGTTCCCCGCCCCGTGCATCTTGCTGAAGCGCAGCCCCGCCGGGGCCGCCGCGGATTGCTCAGCGGGCGCCATCACCGTCATCGTCCGCGCGGTCGGCGGGCTCGTCGTCCCCGTCCGGGCCGGTGGCGTCGTCGGTGGCGTCGGCGTCCGGCAGCTCCGTCCCGGGAGGGGGCGGCGCCACCAGCGGACCCTTGTTGCCGCAGGCGGAAAGGGCGAGTGCGGAGGCCAGGAGGGCGAGCGGCAGCAGCGGGCGGATGTCCATGTGCCGCAGTCTACCGCGCCGGTGGACGGCGTCTAGCGCGGTGGCGGCTCGGGCCGCAGCCACAGCCACGTGCCCACGATCGCCATGCAGGCGATCGGCAGCGCGACCGCCCACCAGCGCGAGTAGCCGGTCGCCCACGCCAGCACGAGCAGGAGCGCCGCCGATGCCAGCATGGCGCCGGTTGCAAGCCACTTGGAGCGCCGGGTGACGGCGCCGTGCTCGTGCCAGTCACGGATCATCGGCCCGAAGTCGCGATGCGCCAGCAGCCAGCGATGCAGCCGCTCCGAGCCCTGGGCCGCCGCCCAGGCCGAGAGCAGGATGAAGGGCACGGTCGGCAGCCCGGGCAGCCCCACGCCGAGCCGGCCGAGGCCGCGCG
>JAAZHF010000351.1 GCA_012510865.1 Gammaproteobacteria bacterium | reverse complement strand
CGCGGCGCCGGCGCGCGCGGCGATCAGCACGCGCGCGCCGAACCCGAGCAGCTCCGATGCGATCGCGCGGCCGATGCCGGCGCTGCCGCCGGTCACCAGGGCCAGCTGCCCGTCCAGGCGCCAGCGCGACCGCACGGCCGGGCTCACGGCAGGCAGAAGCAGTGCGCGACCGCCTTCACCGGGTGGCCGCCGCGGGCGATGGCCTGTTCGATGAAGCGGAGGTCGCCCGCGAGCCCGGGCGCGGCGTTCGCCAGGAGCGTCGCGGGAAGCCCGCTGCGCGCAAGCAGCGCCGCGCCGGCGCGGGTCCCGGCCATGCCGGCGACGAAGTTCTCGAACGGCGTCAGCGGCTTCTCGATGTACTTCACGCCCCAGCCGTCCTCGCCCAGCTCCGCGCGGCGGGCCGCGTCGGCCAGCGCGTCGCGCAGGCCGCCGAACTCGTCGACCAGGCCGCGCTCCTTCGCCTGCGCGCCGCTCCACACGCGGCCGCGGGCGACCGCGTCGATCTGCTCCACGCTGCGGCCGCGCGCCGAGGCCACCTTGCCGGTGAACTCGCGGTAGCCCCGGTCGATGACGCTCTGGATGATGGTGCCGACCTCCGGCTGCAGCGGGCGGGTGGGATCGAACGCACCCGCGAAGCGGGTCGTGCCCACGCCGTCGGTGCGCACGCCGATCTTCTTCAGCGTGCGCGGGAAGGTCGGGATCATGCCGAAGATGCCGATCGAACCGGTGATCGTCGACGGGTCGGCATAGATCGCGTCGGCGTCCATGCTGATCCAGTAGCCGCCCGAAGCGGCGAGGTCGCCCATCGACACGACCACCGGCTAGCCGGCGGCCTTGAGCGCCACGACCTCGCGGCGGATCTGCTCGGAGGCGAAGACCTCGCCGCCCGGCGAGTCGACGCGCAGCACCACGGCCTTGACCTTGTCGTCCTCGCGCGCCTCGCGCAGCAGGGCCGACGTCGATTCGCCACCCACCGTGCCCGGGCTCTGCCGGCCGCCCATGATCGTCCCCTCGGCGACGACCACCGCCACCTGGGGCCGCGTGTCCGCGGCCGCCATCGGGCTGGTCACGTGCTTCAGGTAATCGTCCCAGGCGATGTCGCGCACGCCGCTGTCGCTGTCCTCGTCGGCCTCGCCGCGCTCGGCGAGCAGGTCCTGCACTTCCTCGAGCGTCTTCAGGCCGTCGACCAGCTTCTGGTCCAGGGCCAGCCGGGCCAGGTCGCCGCCGGCGGCCTCGATCTGCGCGTCGAGCCCGTCGATGCCGGCGGCCAGTGCGCTGGCGTCGAGGCCCCTCGCCTTCGCGATATCGCCGAGGAAGCGCTGCCAGATGTCGTTCATCCAGTACAGGTCGGCTTCCTTGGCTTCGGGCGAGGCCTGGTCGAGCACGTAGGGCTCGGCGGCCGACTTGTACTCGCCGACCTTGAACAGGTGGACGTCGACGCCCAGCTTGTCCTGCAGGCCCTCGCGGTAGTACTGGCGGTAACGGCCGAGTCCCTCGAGCACCAGGCCGCCATAGGGATCCATGTAGACCTCGTCGGCCTGGGCCGCCAGCAAATACTGCGCCTGGCCGAAATAGTCGCCGTAGGCGATCACTTCCTTGCCCGACGCGCGCAGGCCGGCAATCGCGTCGGCCAGCTCGCGGATCGAGGCGTAGCCGGAGAAGGTCATGCGGTCGGTGCGCAGCAGGACCCGCTCGATGCGCTTGTCCTCGCCGGCCTTCTCGACCACCCGCAGGAGGTCGCGCATGCGCACCTCGGGCGTGTCGCTGCCGGTCATCTTCGCCAGCGCGCGGCTGACGGGATCGACGCTGTACTGCTCGACCAGGGCGCCCTGCGGCGCGATCACCAGGGTGGTCCGGTCAAGCAGCGGGCGCGCGCGCTCGGCCGTGGCCAGCGCCACCAGGATGGCGACCAGGACGGCCAGGAACAGCAGGTTGAAGACCAGCCTGCGGGTGAAGTTCAGCGCATCCCATGCGCCCACCAGGACGCGGACGATGGGTCCGCGGCGGCGCGCGGCGGGGCTGTGCGGTTGGGACATGTGTTGGTAACCCGGGTGATCTGCGGTGCAAGCGGCAGTATCACCGCAGCGGGCGCCCGTGGCCAACCGCCATCCGTCATTGCCCCGTCCGCGCCAGGCCGGCGCTGGTTTGCAGGAAGCGCGCGCCCATCAGCGCCGCGGCGACCACGAGGCCGGCGATCAGGCCGATCCACATCCCGCGGGGTCCCATGCCCATGCCCAGGCCCAGCGTCGCCCCGAGCGCCATGCCCACCGCCCAGTAGGCGAAGGCGGCGAGCAGCATCGGCACGCGCGTGTCGCCGAGCCCGCGCAGCGCGCCGGCGGACAGGACCTGCACGCCATCGGGGAACTGGAAGGCGGCGGCGAACAGGAGCAGCGACGCCGCCATCGCTGCCACCGCCGCGTCGGTCGTGTACACCGCGGCGATCGCGTCGTGCCCCAGCACCAGCGCCAGCGCCGACAGCGCCTGCGTGCCCAGCACCAGCGCCAGCCCGGCCACGGTCACCCGGCGCACGCCCTCGCGCCCGAGGCCGGCGCCGAAGGCGTGGCCGACGCGGACCGTGGTCGCCTCGGCCACGCCGAAGGGGATCATGAAGCACAGGCTGGCGACGTTGATCGCGATCTGGTGCGCCGCCGCTTCCACCGGACCGATGCGACCGATCAGGAGCGCGGTGACGATGAACAGTCCGCCCTCCATGGCCACCGTCACCCCGATCGGCAGTCCCGTGCGCAGCAGGCCGGCGATCGGCGTCCATCGGGGCGGGTCGAGGCGCGCGAACAGGCCGAGCGGCGCGAACCGCCGCGAGCGGGAGAGGTAGGCGGCAAAGGCGAGCGCCTGCGCCCACATCATCAGCGCCGAGGCCAGGCCCAGCCCACCCGCGCCCATCTCCGGAAGCCCGAAGCGGCCGAAGGCGAAGGCGTAGCCCAGCGGGACCAGGAGCAGGAGGCCGCCGAAGCCGAGCACCATGGTCGGCAGCGTCCAGTGCAGGCCATCGCTGAGGTAGCGCATGCAGTAGTACAGCGTCAGGGCGGGGACTCCCCAGCGGATGCCGTGGAGGAAATCGCGCGCGCCGGGCCGGATCGCACCGGCGATCCCCAATGGTTCAAGCATCGCGGTCGCGACGCTCAGGAAGGCGAACAGCAGCACGCCCAGGCCGAGCGCCAGCCACAGCGCCTGCCGGAACAGCGGCGCGATCCCTCCCCGGCGGCCGGAGCCGTCGAGCCTGGAGACCTCCGGCGGCAGCGCCATCAGCGTGCCCATCGGGATCATCATCGGCAGCCAGAACATGGCCGTGCCCACCGACACCGCGGCCAGGGTCGCGGTGCCGTGGCGGCCGGCGATGACGCTGTCGACGAAGCCGAT